>DASYJZ010000739.1:0-17592 GCA_035995965.1 Longimicrobium sp.
GCGCTCCTCCCCGACGGGCGCATCTACCTGGTGAGCAAGGGGATCCACAACGAGGTGGAGCTCTACCGCTGGCCCACGCCGCTGCGCGACGGGCCGCCGGTGACGCTGGAGCGGGTGCGCCAGCTCGCGCCGGAAGCGGCGGCGCTGGGCGACCGGGTGACCGGGGCCAGCGCGTCGCCGGACGGGAGGTGGGTGGCGGTGCGGACGTACGCGGCGCTCGCCTTCTACCGCACGGCGGACCTGCTGGGGAGCGGCGGCCCCGTCTCGCAGCTCGACCTGGAGCCCCTCGGCGAACCCCAGGGCGAGGGCGTCTCGCTGGCGGACGACGGCACCGTGGTGCTCACCAGCGAGGGCCCCGGGCACCATCTCCCCGGGACCATCGCGCACCTCCGCTGCGTGCTGCCGCGGTAAGGAACCGGGCGCCTCGGCCAGCGCTCATTCGTCGATTGTCTTTATCTCACGCAGAGAACGCTGAGAACGGAGAGCCGCAGAAACAGCCCCGGTCAGCGCCTCTTTTCTCCGCGGCTCTGCGGCTCTGCGTGAGATGCAGTTTGCTGACTATGCGCCCGCGCCATACTCGGCGTCCGTCTTCGCGGCCATCACGAAGTCGTTGCGGTGCAGGCCGCCGATCTTGTGCGTCCACCAGCCGACCGTGACGCGCCCCCACTCCGTCAGCAGCGCGGGGTGGTGCCCCTCCTCCTCCGCGATCGCGCCGATCCGGTTGGTGAACGCGAGCGCCGCCGCGAAGTCCGGGAACACGAACACCCGCTCCAGCCGATTCTCCCCGTCGCGCTCCAGTATCTTCCATTCCGGCACCTCGCGGTGGAGCGCCTCGGCCTCCGCGTCGGTGACCATCGGCGCGCCTTTCCGGCACGGCTCGCAGCGGCCCGTCGCCAGCTCGGTCATGATTCCTCCGTGTTCCCCGTGACCTCTGTGAGAGATTGCTGTTTCACGACGCCGGCGCGTCGCGGGTCAGGTCGAAGCGGGCGAAGGTGCGGCCCACCAGCCAGGTCAGCGGGATGCAGGGGATGAACATCACCAGCGCCGCCGCGGCGATGGCGGCGGTCATCGACCCCGTCAGCATCTGCACGCCCCACCACGCCGCGAACCCCGCGACCGCCAGCACCCCCAGCGTGACCACCTTCAGCACCATCAGCAGCAGCGCCTTCCCCAGGAACTGCGCGCCCGCCCGCCCGTCCGGCCCCACCCGGTAGGGGAGGACCAGGAAGAGCAGGTTCTCCACCGCCGCCGCCCCCCACGCCACCGGCGGCACCAGCACCGCCGCCGCCGCGAGCCACGCCGCGGGGACCGTGCCGGTGAGCACCGCCGCGCCCAGCAGCACCAGCATCTCGAAGGCGGCGAAGAAGGTGGCCGCCGGGAAGATCTGCCCGAGGGCGACCGCCGTGGGCCGCAGCGGGAGCGAGCGCAGGTACGCCAGCCGGTCCAGGTCGCGGCGGAAGTCGAAGGGAACGGGGTTGCCGAAGATCACCGGCATCAGCAGCGCGGTGGCGAGCACCGAGGTGCGCCCCGCGTCGGTGTCGCCGGCCGCGGCGCGCATCCCGCCGAACATCGCCACCAGCCAGACGGCGCCGAACACCAGCGGCCCGATCAGCGCCCGCGGCGTGCGCAGCAGCTCGGTGGCCTGGCGCCACGCCAGCGGCCCCGCCCGCCCCGGTAGCGGCAGCCACGCCGCGCGCGGCCTGAAGCGCGGCGCGCGGCGCGGCGCGGCGTCGCCGTCTCCGCCGCGCGCGGAGAGCACCCGGCTCAGCCGCCGCTGCACCCGCTGCCCCACCGCCAGCGACCGCTCCGTGAACGCCACGTCGAACGAGAGCACGAGGCCCACCATCGCCGCGATCAGCGCCACGGACGCCGCGAACCACGCCAGTGCCGCGCCCGGGGTGGCGGCGGCGAAGAGCTCCCCCAGCGGGCGGGCGGGGAGCGAGATCACGCGCACCGGCGGCGACTCCAGCAGCGCGCGGACGCGCTGTCCCGCGCTCCCCGGCGCCGCGCTCGCCACGGCCGTGGCGGCCGCCAGCACCACCAGGGCGACGACCGCCATCCGCCCCACCCCGCGGACCACGGGGGAGAGCCAGGCCTCGGCCGCCGCGGCGCCGAGCGAGAGCGCCTGCGCCGCGACGTACATGAAGGTGAACCCCAGCATCACCGCGGCGAAGGCGGCGAGCGGGAGCGGCGCGTACTCCACGGTGAAGAGGGAGACCCAGAGGCCGGAGAGGAACTGCACGCCGAGCCGCGTGAGCAGGTTGTAGAGCAGCAGCTCGCGCCGGCCGATCGGCGCCGGGAAGAGGAAGCCCGTCTCCGGGGGGGTGAAGTACAGCCCGCGCTCGCTCACCGCCGCGATCAGCGTGAGCATGGTGACCATCGCCGGCACCAGCGTGCGCATGGTCTCCGGCGCGGGGAGCCCGGCGCGCATGTCCGTCCTGGCCGCCCCCCAGAGCTGCAGCCCGCCGAAGAACAGCAGGAAGAGGACGGTGCCGCCGATCCCCACGGCGCCGCGCACCGTCCGCAGCCGGCGCGTGACCAGGCGCACCCGCCCGCGCGCCAGGCGCAGCGCCAGCAGCCGCAGCCCCGGGTTCACGGTAGGGCGGCCGCGGGCCGGGGGGCGTCGCCCTCGGTCAGGTGGAAGAACACCTCCTCCAGCGAGCCGCCCGCCCCGGCGTAGCGCTCGCGCAGCTCGTCGTGCGTCCCCGCGAAGAGCAGCCGCCCCTGCCGCATCACCGCGAAGCCGGTGCAGAGCCCCTCGATCTGCCCCAGCAAGTGCGAGGAGAGGAGCACCGCCGCGCCCGCCGCGGCCCGGCGGCGGATCGCCTCGTACAGGGTGCGGATGCCGCGCGGGTCCAGGCCGGTGAGCGGCTCGTCGAAGAGGAGCGCGGCGGGGCCGTGCAGCAGCGCGCACGCCACCGCCACCTTCTGCCGCATCCCCCGCGACAGCTCGTCGGCCAGGCTGTCGCGCCGGTCCGCCAGCTCCAGCTCCTCCAGCAGCGCCGCGCCGGCGCCCTGCCACTCGCGCACGCCGTAGATGCGCGCGGTGAACTCCAGGTGCTCCCAGACGGTGAGCGAGGAGAAGAGCGCCGGCTCGTCCGGCACCAGCGCCAGCCGCCGCTTGGCCTGCACGGGCTCGCGCACCACGTCGTGCCCGGCCACGCGCACCGTCCCGGCGCTCGGCGCGTGGATCCCGGCGATGGCGCGCAGCGTGGTGGTCTTCCCCGCTCCGTTGGGCCCCACCAGCCCCACGATGCGCCCGGCGGGGACGGAGAAGGTTACGCCGTCCACCGCCACCCGGTCGCCGTAGTGCTTGCCGAGGCCGACCAGCTCGATGACGGGCGCGGCCGGCGCCGTATCGGGTTCCGTCACCGGCTGTTGGGGTCGGGGCGGCCGCCGGGCTTCCACACCGGCGCGGGGCCGTCGGCCAGGAGCCGCGCGGCGCGCACGGCGGCGCGGATCACCGCGGTCATGTGGCCGTAGTCGATCCGGGACGCCTCGTCGCGCGGGGTGTGGTAGTCGCCGTGCAGGTTGAAGCTCGACAGCGTGTGGGCGGGGATGCCGCGCAGGGCGAAGGCGATGTTGTCGCTGCGCTCGAAGAAGTGCTGCGCCGGGCGCGGGTCTGCCACGATCGCGATCCCCGCCGCGGAGAGCATGTCGCCCATGGTGGAGCGGTCGTAGCCGGTGAGCCAGGCCCTGCCGCCGCCGCCCGCCAGCGAGTCTGGCCGGCCGATCATCTCGATCTCCAGGTTCGCCACCATGCTGTCCACGGGGAGCGCGGGGTGGGCGATGTACCAGCGCGTGCCCAGCAGCCCCACCTCTTCGCCGGTGGTGAGCAGGAACACCAGGGTACGCCGGGGACGCGGCCCGTGCTCGAAGTCGCGCGCGATCTCCAGCACCGCCACCACCCCCGAGGCGTCGTCGTCGGCCCCGTTGCACACCGTATCGGCGCCCGCGGCGCGGCACATCCCCATCCCGGCAGTGCCCAGGTGGTCGTAGTGCGCGTCGAAGAGCACCACCTGGTCGCGCAGCTCGGGGTCGCTGCCGCGGATGACCCCCACCACGTTCACGCCCATCGCACGGCGGTCGGCGGGGACGGCGGTGGTGTCCGACCACGCGTCCAGGAGCTGTAACTGGCCCCGTCCGCCGCTCTGGCTCCACGCCAGCGGCAGGTGCTGCAGGTACCCGTCGTCGCCGGCGGGGTCCAGCCCGAAGTGGCGGAAGCGCTCCGCCAGGTAGCGCGCGGCGCGGTGCATCCCCGGCGTGCCGGTGAGCCGGCCCTGCATGGAGTCGGCGGCCAGGATCCCCTCCTCCTCCTGCACGTCTTCGAGCTCCACGTGCGGGTCGAGGAACGCCATCACCGGCCCCGTCGTGCCCGGCGTCTGCAGCGTGGGCCGGCGCGGCGTGCACCCCGCCGTCGCCAGGGCCAGCGCGAGGAGCGGCAGGACGGCGGCGTGCGCGGAGGATGGATGGAGTCGCATGGGAACCCCCCGGTCCTGCGAGGAAGCGAGACGGCACGACAGCGGCGGCGGGCCGGCCGAAATATGCCCCCAGAGCGCACGGAGGCGAAAGTGCGGCGGTCAAGCAGCGCAACGGTCTCTGGAAGCTCGACGCTTCGCGCCTGCGATAGTGCTCGTTCGGCTTCCAAACGGATTGGCTCTCACAGAGGTCACAGGGGTCACAGGGGAACTGGTTCCTCCGTGACCTCTGTGACCCCTGTGAGAGATTTCTGTTGCCGTTTCGTCGAGCTGGCACTGCCCCTCCGCCGCCGCGCCGCGTAGATTGTGCGCCCGTTCGTCGCCCTCACCCGTTCCCGCGCCATCCGTGCCCGATCCAACCCTCGCCGTGCGCGTGCGCGGCCTGCACAAGCGCTTCGGCGACACCGTGGCGGTGAAGTCGCTCGACTTGGAGGTGCGCCGGGGCGAGTGCTTCGGGCTGCTGGGGCCCAACGGCGCCGGGAAGACGACGACCATCGAGATCCTGGAGGGCCTCACCCCCCGCGACGCGGGCGAGGTGGAGGTGCTGGGGATGCGCTGGGAGGAGCACGGCGACCGCATCCGCGCGCGGCTGGGGGTGCAGCTGCAGGAGAGCGAGTTCCCCGACCGCGCCACCGTGGAAGAGATCATCCGCCTCTTCCGCTCGTTCTATCCCACCGGCAGCACGGTCGAGGAGCTGATTGGGTTCGTGCAGCTGGAGGAGAAGCGCAGCACGCAGGTGCGCAACCTCTCCGGCGGGCAGCGGCAGCGGCTCTCCGTGGCGTGCGCGCTGGCCGGGTCGCCCGAGCTGCTCTTCCTGGACGAGCCCACCACCGGGCTCGACCCCCAGTCGCGCCGCCAGCTCTGGGAGGTGTGCGAGGCCTTCCGCGCCGGCGGGGGGACCATCCTGCTCACCACGCACTTCATGGACGAGGCGCAGGCGCTCTCCGACCGCATCGCCATCCTCGACCACGGCGAGGTGATCGCGCAGGGGACGCCGCTGGAGCTGATTCGCGGGCTGGGCGGCGAGCACGTGATCGAGTTCGCCGCCACCGTTCCCGTGGACGAGGCGCGGCTGCACGCCATCCCCGGCGCCAGCCGCGTGGTGCAGCGCGGCGACACCACCCTGATCACGGTGGAGGACCTGGCGCACGCCCTCCCCGCGCTGCTGGCGGCGGTGGGCGACGCGGGCGGCGAGCTGGCCACGCTCAACACCCACCAGGCCACGCTCGAGGACGTGTTCCTCGCCCTCACCGGACGGGCGCTGCGCGATGAGTGAGCTGAGCCCGCTGCGGGAGCTGGTGCTCACCCGCATCCGCGCCTTTCTGCGCGAGCCCGAGGCGCTCTTCTGGACCTTCGTCTTCCCCATCCTGATGGCGGTGGGGCTGGGCGTCGCCTTCCGCGAGAAGCCGGTGGACCGTGCCTCGGTCGGCGTGGAGCGCGGCAGCGTGGCCGAGCGGCACCTCCCGGCGCTGCGCGCGTCGAAGGAGCTGAAGGTGGTGGTGCTCGGCGACAGCGCGGCGGGGCGGGCGCTCCGCAAGGGCGACGTGGCGGTGCTGCTGACGGGGCGGGACCGGCTGGTATACCGCTTCGACCCCGCGCGCGACGAGAGCCGGGTGGCGCGGCTCCTGGCGGACCAGGCGGTGCAGGCCGGCGCCGGCGGCGCGCGCCCCGTCGCCACCGCCGACGACGGCGAGCGGCGAGCGGGCGGGCGCTACATCGACTGGGTGATCCCCGGGCTCATCGGGCTGAACCTGATGAGCACGGGGATGTGGGGGATCGGCTTCGGGCTGGTGCAGGCGCGCAACAAGAAGCAGCTCAAGCGCCTGGTGAGCACCCCCATGCGCAAGCGCGACTACCTGCTGGCGATGATCCTGGCGCGCCTCGTCTTCATCGTGCTCGAGGTGCCGCCGATCGTGATCTTCGCCTGGCTGGCGTTCGGGGTGCACGTCCGCGGGAGCATCCTGGCGTTCTCGGCCGTGGCGCTGCTGGGCGCGATGACCTTCTCCGGCCTGGGGCTCCTCGCCGCCAGCCGCGCACGGACCATCGAGGGGGTGAGCGGCATCCTGAACGTGGTGATGCTGCCGATGTTCGTGCTCTCCGGCGTCTTCTTCTCCTCCAGCCGCTATCCCGCGGTCATCCAGCCGTTCATCAACGCCCTCCCACTCACCGCGGTGAACAACGCGCTGCGGGCCGTCTACAACGACGCGCTCCCGGTCGGCGCCTACTGGCATTCGCTCGCCATCGTCGCCGCCTGGATGGTGCTGAGCTTCGTCGCCGCGCTGAAGCTGTTCCGCTGGCAGTAGGCACGAGATCTCTCACGGGGGTCACAGGTGTAGGGGAACTGCATCGCGTTTCCCGTCTCCCTGTGACCCCTGTGAGAGATTGCTGTTTGGAGCCCTCCACGGCTCCGGGTCGAGCCCGGGTCAGCTCTGGTTCTCGCGGGCCTTGAAGCCCACGTAGGTGGCGGCGCTGATTCCCATCAGCAGGAGCATGGTGGCGTCGAGGTCCGGCAGGGCGAGCGTCTGCCAGGCGCCGATCACGAACACCGCGCCGACGATCAGCGTCCAGACGAAGTGCTGGTAGCGGTGGAGCGCCGGGCCGTCCTTCTCCGAGAGGATGTCCCGGAAGAAGCCCTTGGACGCCGGCGCCTCGGGCGTGTCGCTGCGAAGGGCTGCGCGCGTCTCTTCTACCGCCCGCATCTCGTCGTCGAGCACCGCCGCGGGGGCAGCGGGGCCGCGGCTGGCCTTGTCGACCACCAGCTCCCGCCGACGCACCTCGAGCGCGCCCATGCGGTCGGCAACGGTGGCCTGCACCTCGCGCGTGTTCGCCTCCACCGTCCCCGCTGCCAGCGCGGTGCCCGCTCCCAGCCCCATCAGGAAGAGCGCCTGGGTGGTGATCACGCCGTGCCAGTCTCCCGTGATCATCCAGATCGCCAGGAACGCCGTGGCGATCACGATGAACCAGAAGGCCATCTGCGAGCGCGCCATGCTGTAGGGCCGCAGCGCCAGGTTCCGCTGGCGCAGCACGTGCGCGGCGCGTTTCTCGGCGACGAGCGGGTTCGCGCTCGGCGGGGGCGCGGGCGGAACCGTCGGGGCATCGCCCGGTGGCGGCGGAATCGGCGCCGGCGAGTCGCGGATGATCCCGGTGGTGCGGGCGAGGTAGACGAAGCCGACGATCAGCAGGAGCCAGAGGGTGGCGGTGAGCCAGAGCCACCCCCGCCGCGCCACCACCAGGCCCAGCGTGACCGCGCTGTCCGCTGCGCTCGCGAACTCGGGTCCCGCGGCGGGGCCCAGCCCCACGCGGACGTACCGCATCAGGCTGTCGGGGCTCCCCAGCACCGCTTCCCACGCGTCCCGCGCGGCGGGGTCGCGGCGCAGCCGGACCTCCCACAGCTCGGGAGGCCTCGCCCCCGAGACCCGGTTCGCCACCGCGCCGTCCATCCTCCGGCCATCGAGGTAGAGCACGAGCTTCGACGCGTCGTGCCCGGCCTTCGCCCATTCGTCGACGCCGACGGTCCGGAGCCGGATGCGCCCGCCCATGGCTGCGCTCTGGGTGAGCAGCGAGTCTACCCGGGGACCCGCCGCCGCTGTGCCGCCCTGCGGCGGACGCGCGGGATTGGCCGCGGTGCTGTCGGTCGCGCGGCGGGTGGTGTCGGCGGCCGCGGTGCGTGTGGTGTCTCCGGTGGGCCTCACCTGGGCGGTGGCGTCCGAGGCGGCTGCCAGCGCAGCGGCGAGCCCCAGGGCGCGGGCGAGCCGCCGGCTGGGTGCGGCGAGGTGCTCGTGGGTCATGGGTCCCGTCTCTGGGAGGAGGGGTCGGGTGGGTTGAAGCCTCGGCCTGATTGGACGGACGCACCGCGGAGGTTTACGATCACGCAAGCAGAGCCGCGCCGGGAGCGCGCGAACCCCCGGGCAGGGATAGATGCCGCGCCGGAACGTCACGTCAAGGATATCCGTGAGCGAGGAGAAGATCCGCCGCATCTGCGTGTTCTGTGGCTCCAACCCGGGCCGCCGCCCCGAGTACGCCGACGCCGCGCGCGCGATGGGGCGCGTGCTGGTGGAGCGGGGGCTGGGGCTGGTGTACGGCGGCGGCAAGGTGGGGCTGATGGGGATCGTCGCCGACACCGTGCTCGCCGGCGGCGGCCAGGTGGTCGGCGTGATCCCGGAGGCGCTGATGGCGCGCGAGGTGGGCCATGCCGGGCTCACCGAGCTGCGCGTCGTCGCGACCATGCACGAGCGCAAGGCGGCGATGGCCGACCTGGCGGACGGGTTCGTCGCCCTGCCCGGCGGCTTCGGCACCTTCGAGGAGTTCTGCGAGGTGCTCACCTGGTCGCAGCTCGGCTTCCATCCCAAGCCGTGCGGGCTGCTGAACGTGGCCGGCTACTACGACCCGCTGCTCGCGCTCTTCGACCACGCCGTCGAGGAGGGCTTCGTCCCCCCGCCGCACCGCGCGCTGGTGATGGAGGAGACCGACCCCGCACGGCTGCTGGACCGCTTCGCCGGCTTCCGCCCGCCGTCCACCGGCAAGTGGATCACCCGCGACGAGCGGTAAGCGCCGGGAACGGTTCATGCGCGTGCCCGGCGGCCATGAGCACGCATCCGGAGCCGCTCCCACCGGAGCGCAGGAACGTCCCCCGGCGGGGCACGCAGCCCGCGCGCGGCGCGATGTTCACGCTCTTCCGCGTGGTCGCCGAGCACGTGCGCGGGTTCCATGCGGCGGTCGGCGCGCTGCTGGTGGCCGCGCTCGCTATCATCGTGATCTGCGTCGGGTTCTTCGCGATGCTGGCGGACGAGGTGATGGAGGGCGGCACGAAGAAGGTAGACGAGGCGGTGCTGCTCTGGATCAACCATCGCGCCACTCCGCCGCTCACCGGCCTGGCGTTGGACTTCACCTCGCTCGGCTCGGGCGTGGTGGTGTGGCTGGTGGTGATCGTTGCGAGCGTGTTCCTGTGGTCGAGCCGCCACCGCTGGTCCGTGGGGCTGCTGTGGGTGTCGATCCTGGGGTCGGGGCTGATCAACACGGTGATGAAGATGCTGTTCCACCGGACGCGGCCGCACCTCTTCCCCTGGCGCACCCCGTACGCGGGGCTTTCCTCGTTCCCGTCCGGCCACTCGATGACGGCGATGGTGTGCTACGCCACCCTCGCCTACCTCGTCGCCCGGCTCGCGCCCACCGCGTTCCTGCGCCGTTTCACCATCGGCGTGGCCGCGCTGTTGATCCTGCTGATCGGGCTCTCCCGCATGTACCTGGGGGTGCACTACCCCACCGACGTGGCGGCCGGCTTCGCGATGGGCCTGGCGTGGGCGTCGTTCTGCGCGCTGGGCCTGGAGGCGCTGCGCTATTTCCGCCACCGCAACCCCGAGGTCGCCGTCCAGGAGAAGGACCTCGACGCCACCGCGACCGGGGGCCCACAGGCGGCGGATTGAGACGCAGACGGTCGGCTGACGCGAGGTCCGCGAATCCGCCGGTGAATCGAGCCTCGTAACAGCGCCTCACGCAGAGCCCCAGAGCCGCAGAGATGTCCGGCGGTTTTCTGTGCATTCGTGCAAACCCCTGAGGACGTCATCCTGAGGCCGACCTCGCCTCATCCTTCCATCCGGCAAAGACTTGGCAGGCCGAAGGATCTATAGCCGGCCCATCGATACCCTCCAGGAACGCACAGCCAATCGCGGAACCTGGTATCATGTCGTTCCCGCTGCGGTTTGCGGTCGCGAGTGATTCGGCTACGTTCGTGCTCGTCAACTCCAGGGCAAACGAACGAAGGTTGCTGATGCCGGACGATCCCATTCTCGCCCACGCGCGCGTGGTGGCCGCGGGGCGCGAGCCGGAGCGGTGGCTGCTGGTGGTGCACGGCATCTACGGCGCCGGGCGCAACTGGAGCACCATCGCGCGCCGGCTGGTGGACGCGCGGCCGGAGTGGGGCGCGGTGCTGGTGGACCTGCGCATGCACGGGCACTCGCGCGGCTTCACGGGCCCGCACACCATCGCCGCGAGCGCGGCGGACGTGGACCGGCTGGTGGAGCACCTGGACCTGCACGCCGCGGCGGTGCTGGGGCACTCGTTCGGCGGAAAGGTGGCGCTCGCCTACGCCCGGCACCACGGCGACGAGCTGCGCCAGGTCTGGGTGATCGACTCCACCCCGGCCGTGCGCGCTCCGAGCGGAAGCGCATGGGAGATGATCGAGACGGTACGCGCCCTCCCCCATGAGTTCTCCTCGCGCGCCGAGGCGGTCCAAGCGTTGATGGCGCGCGGCGTCTCGCAGGGGGTGGCGCAGTGGATGGCCATCAACCTGGAGCCCGCCGACGGCCGCTACCGCTGGCGCATCGACTTCGAGGCGATGGAGGAGATGCTGCTGGACTTCTTCGACACCGACCTCTGGAGCGTGGTGGAGAACCCGCCGGAGGGCGTCGAGATCCACCTGGTGAAGGCGATGGAATCCAGCACGCTGGACCCGGAGGCCGCCGCGCGCGTCGAGTCCATCGCCGCCGCGAACGGCCGCGTGCACCTGCACCTGCTGGAGGGCGGCCACTGGCTCAACAGCGACAACCCCGAGGGCATCCTCCAACTGCTGGTGGAGACGCTCCCCTGAGCCTTGCCTACGGGTGGCAACCGTAGGATCGCGGCGCGGCATCGAAAACCCGTCGCCCCGCCGTCCGCATCCCGTCCTGGGCGAGGCCGCAATGCTGAGCGCGTAGGTCGCCTCCATCCCCGGCCGCGAGACCATGCGAATGGGGATGAACGTCCCCGGCAGCGACGACCAGCAGTTCGCCTCAATATCCTGCACTGGCTGTCGCGGCCATACTGACCAGGGGGCTGTCCTCGCGGTGGCGCAAAACCGACGACTCTTGACACCATGACCCGGGACGGCGACATTGGAGCGAACGCTGGTCGCCCGCAACGGTCGAGGGAAGACGATGCCGAGCCCCATCGCAGAAATCCAGCAGCCCGTAGCTGCAGAGCAAGCGATGAACGCGCGGCGGGATGACGTGCTTCGCGCTGCCGGGGTGCGGATGCCCTCCAGGCCGGTTACGGAGCGTCAGCGGTTCATCGCCCGCCGACGCCCCTGGTGGCTCGCGGCTCTCGTCAGGATTTTCCTCTGATCACGCCGCACGCCCGTCTACTTTGTGGAGACCGGCGAGAGGCGTGGAGGTCTTCAACCCGGAGATCGACGAGCTGAATTAGTACGAAACCCACGGTCGGCGTGGGAAGCGGCTAGAGATTCTGCGGTCGTCTGAATGGGACGGGGGGTGGCGCATGTCTGCGCCACCCCCCGACTGCGTTCGATTGGGCGATGTTCGGCTACCGCTCGTGCTTCTCCACCGGGGCCCCGGGGAGCGCGGCGGCGGTGAGGTCGACGCCGATCATGCGGTCGCGGCCCTCGCCCTTGGCCTGGTAGAGCGCGCGGTCCGCGGCCTCGACCAGCGCGCCGGCGTCGACCACGTCGGTGCCCACGGCCACGCCCACGCTCGCCGTCACGCGCACCGTGCGCCCGCCCGGAGCCGGGATGGCGAGCTCACGCAGGTTCGCCCGGAAGCGCTCGGCGAAGGCGAGGGCGCCCGGCAGCTCCGAGCCGTACAGCAGCACCGCGAACTCCTCGCCTCCCCAGCGCGCCGGGAGGTCGATGTTCCGCGCGGTGGCGCGGAGCAGACGGCCCACGCGCGCCAGCACCTCGTCGCCCGTGCGATGGCCGTAGGCGTCGTTCACCTGCTTGAAGAAGTCCAGGTCCACCATCACCAGCGCCAGCGAGCCTCCGGTGCGCCGCATGCGGTCGGCCTCGCGGCGGAGCGCGTCTTCCAGCACGTGGCGGCGCGAGAGCTCGGTGAGGGGGTCCACCAGCGCGGTGACCTCGGTGAGCGCCCACTTCCCCGCCGTGGCGATCCCCACCGCCACCACGAACACCATGAAGCCGATCCAGAAGAGCGACGGCACCCCCGGGAGCACGTGCGCCACGGGAACGTAGCCGTACTCGCTGGCCAGGTCGTACACGAAGGTGCCGGCGAACACCGCGGTCCCGAACACCAGCAGCCGCGCGTGCGGCCGGTGCGGCGACGCGGCGTTCAGTGCCCGCAGCACGATCGCCAGCATCCCCACCGCCAGCCCGACGTCGATCCAGCGGTTGAGGTGCGCCAGCGCGCCCAGCGGGAGCACCGCCGCCGCCGCCGCGGTCGCCAGGAAGGCGGCGGAGATCATCCGCTCGCGCAGCCGCACGCGCAGCTCGAAGAGCGCGTACACCAGCGCCACGAAGAACGGCCCGCCCGCCAGCAGCGCGACCAGCCCCAGCCGGTATGGGTTGGCGAAGGGGAGCACCAGCTGCGAGATCTGGCTGCTGAAGGTGGCGCCGTAAGCCGAGATCGCGACCGACACCAGCGCGAAGTACAGGTTCTCGCGCGCCGCCCGGCGGCGCAGCCAGAAGGCCAGGTGGTAGACGCCGATCGCCAGGAAGAAGGCCACCAGCGTGCCGATCACCATGTCGCGCGGCGAGCGCCGGTCGGCGAGCAGGTCGTAGCGCCCGATCTTCACCGGGCCCATCAGCCCGCCGTACGCGTAGTCGTTGTAGACGCGCACGGCGAGCAGGTGCCGTCCCCCGTGCGAGCGGGCCAGCGCCTCGGCGGGGACCAGGAAGAGCGACGGGTCCACTCCCTCCATGAAGCTCGGCGGGAACTTCCCGCGCCCGCCGATCTTCACCCCGTTCCAGTACACCTCGTAGGCGTCGCCCACGGTGGCGAACATCACCCCCAGCGGCTCGCCGGCGTGCATCCCCGCGGGGAGCGCCACCGCGCGGCGGTACCAGCCGAAGCCGTCGTAGTCCGGGTAGGCCGTCTCCCACGGGCCCGGTACGGCGAGATCGCTCCAGCGGCGGTCGTCGAAGGCGGGCGAGGCGTACGCGGGAGCGTCGCCGCGCGCGAACTTCCAGCTCCCGCCGAGCACGAGCGTGCCCGGCCCGGACGTCCGCTGCTGGGCGGACGCGGGGAGCGCGGAGAGCGCGGCGAAGCACAGGACCGCGAGGGACCGACGGGTCACGATCAACGAGGCGCCTGCGAAGGGTTAGGGAATTGCAACGCCATGATACCCATATTGTTGCAGCCGGTCAAGGAATCGAGGGCGTTTGACGGGAGGAGCAGAACGGCGCCACGGCGGCCAACGAGCGCCCGCCGCCCCCATGGCGACCTGGGGTCGCCCGAAGCGGACGGCGGGGGCTCCCACCGCCTTGCCGGTGTGGGTCTGCCGCGATACGTTGCCGCTCCCGCAAAGCGTTGCAGCAAAAGACCGTTCAGGAGTCGACAGGATGGCCAACCTTCCCCAGGCGGGCCCACTCGCCACGTTCGGGATCGCGGCCGGGCCTCGCTACGGAGAGCAGATCCCCGTGCCCGCGCCGGTGGTCACCGTGGGCCGCGGGTCCGGCTGCCAGGTGCTGATCGACGACGACTCGGTGAGCGCCCAGCACGCCCGGCTGGAGTACGACCTGGGGGCGTGGCGCATCACCGACCTGGCCTCCACCAACGGCACGGCGATCGAGGGGGTCAAGCTCGCCCCCGAGGTCCCCACCCCGCTCCCCTACGGCGCCACCATCCGCTTCGGCGGGGTGAAGCTGCAGTTCCGCCAAGTGGTGGACGTGGACGTGGACGCCGCGCGCGCCGGGTGGGTAGAGCCGGAGAAGGCGGCCACGCTGAAGGAGGAGCGCCGCGGCCTCCGCTTCCCGCTCTGGCTGGCGTTGCTGGTGGTGATCCTGCTGGCGCTCCTGGCCTACGCCATCGTGGAGCTGGGCACCCCGCCCGAGCGGCTCCCCGTCCCGGTGCCGAGCACGGCACCGGCGGCGCAGGCGGGTCCGCCGTGAAGGCCACCTGGGAGGTCGCGGGCGCCACCGACGTAGGCCGGGTGCGGCCGCACAACGAAGACTCGTTCCTGGTGGACGCGCCGCGCGGCGTGTTCCTGGTGGCGGATGGGATGGGCGGCCACGCGGCGGGCGAGATCGCCAGCGCCATCGCCAGCGAGGCGGTGGGGGCGGCGCTGCGGCAGGGGGTGGATGGGGGATTGGGCGCCGCCGACCTGGGGGTGGTGATGCGCGAGTCCATCCACCAGGCGCACATGTCCATCCTGAACTACTCGGCCACCAAGCCCGAGACGCGCGGGATGGGCACCACCATGACCGCGCTGGTGATCTGCGACGACGGGGCCTTCCGCGTGGGCCACATCGGCGACAGCCGGTGCTACGTGCTGCGCGACGGCGAGCTGGAGCAGGTGAGCCGCGACCACACCTGGGTGCAGCGCGAGGTGGACGAGGGGCGGCTCACGCCGATGGGCGCCCGCCGCCACCGCCTCGCCCACGTGCTGAGCCGCGCGCTGGGCGCCGACTCGCTGGACGAGCCCGACGTCTACGCCGGCACGCTCCTCCCGGGCGACTTGGTGCTGCTGGCCACCGACGGCCTCACCGGGATGCTCACCGACCGCCTGCTGCGCCGCATCCTGACGCGCGAGGCGGAGCTGCACGAGTTGGTGGCCGACCTGATCGTCGGTGCCAACGAGCGGGGCGGGCGGGACAACATCACCGCCGTCCTGGTGAAGGTGCGCGCGGCGGACTGACCGGACGGCCGTTTCACGCAGAGACCCGGAGGAACCGAGAGAACTGCGATTCTCTCGATTCCTCCGCGTTTCTGCGTGATACCCATCCTCCCGATCAAAGTGTGCATTCGTGCAAGAACCCAAAGACGTCATCCTGAGGCCGACCTCGCCTCATCCTTCTATCCGGCAAAGACTTGGCAGGCCGAAGGATCTATAGCCCGCCCATCGATACACTCCAGGAACGCACAGCCAATCGCGGAATCCGGTATTACGGGTGGCTGCGGGCGTGCACCTCCTCCTCGGTGAGGCCGAAGAGGGGAGGAGTCGGGACGTGCAGCAAGTTCAGCATCAGGTAGATCTGCCCGCGATGGTGGTTCTCGTGCTCCACCATCGCCCGCAGCCACTTCCACGCGGGCATGGTGGCGCCGCCCGGCGTGGTGGCGGGGCCGCGAAGGTCGTCCGGGGTCAGCGCGCGCAGGATCTCCGTCGCCTCGGCATGCATGCGGTCGAGGTAGTCGAGCACGGCGTCCCGGCCGTCCGCCAGCTCGCGGCCGTGGCCGGGGTAGCGGCTCGGCCTGCCGCACACGTTCTCCGCGAACATCCACCGCTCGATCGCCGCCAGGTGCCGCACCAGGTCGCCGAAGGTGAACGCCCCCTCCCGCGGCGCCCACTCCAGCCGCTCCGCCGGCACGCACTCCACCACCCGCCGGGTCCGCCCGCGGATCCCCTCGAAGTACGCCAGGAACGGCTCGATCGCGGTGATTTCCACTTCTCGTCAGCGATGGTTGCATGTGAGATGGCGTTTGCGCCCCCACGGTGTCATCCCGAGGCCCCGAGCTCGTTGGACCTCGTGTCCGCGCCGTGTGCCGCAGGGCCGAGGGATCCAGCCGAGGCCGCCGCGAGGCTCGCTGCGGAAGCCGCACGGGGTAGTGGCCGCGTCGGGCGATGGACGACGCTGGACGGCATCCGTGCCGCTGCCGCGCCTCCGCCACGTGGCGGCCGCAGCCAGATCCTCACGGCGCTGCCGTCCCTTGCGCGGAGGCAGGATCAAGTGGGACCGCGGCGGGTGCCGTAGGCGAAGCGGGTGAGGCGCTTGAGCATGGCGAGCTGCTTGGGGCGATAGGGGAACCAGAAGAGCTCGCGCTTCAGGGCGACGCGGGTGTCGGCGACGGCCTTCACCTGGCTGAACTCCAGCAGCCCCTCGTCGCCCATCATCCGTCCGAAGCCGCTCTGCTTCACGCCGCCGTACGGGAGTTCGGGGATGCCGAAGTTGATCAACACGTCGTTGATCATCACCATCCCCGCCTGCAGCCGTCCCGCGATCCGCCGGCCCTTCGCGCGGCTCCGGGTCCACACGCTGGCGTTCAGGCCGTAGGGGCCGGCATTGGCCATCCGCACCGCCTCGTCCTCGTCCTTCACGCGCACTAGCGGCAGCACCGGGCCGAAGGTCTCGCTGCAGCTCAGCGCCATCTCCTCCGTCGCGTCAAGGATCAGCGTGGGCGCGTAGACGGGGCCTGTCTCGCTCGCCACCCGCCCGCCCAGCACCACCCGCCCGCCATGCGCCACCGCGTCGTCCACCGTGTGCTGGATGATGGCGCGCTGCGGAGGGAAGATCAGCCGGCCGACGTCGATGTCGTCTCCCTCGCCCACGCGCAGCGACTCCATCTCCCGCTGCACCGCCGCGGCGAAGCGGTCGTAGATGCGGTCCGGCACCAGCGCGCGCTCGACGGACATGCACACCTGCCCGGCGTTGCTCATCGCCCCCCACACCACGCCGGCCGCCGCGCGGTCCAGGTCCGCGTCTTCGCAGACGATGGAGACGTCGTTGGCGCCCAGCTCCATCACCACCGGGGTGAGCGTCTCGGCCGCGCCGGTCAGGATCTTCCGCCCGGTGGCGGGGGAGCCGATGAAGGCGATCTTCGCCACCCCCGAGCGCACCAGCGCCGCCCCGGCGTCGCCACGGCCCTGCACCACCTGCACCAGCTCCGGGTGGTCGGGGATGGCCTCGCGCGCGAGCTCGGCCAGCATCGCGCCCGTGCGCGGCGTGACCTCCGACGGCTTGATCACCACCGCGTTGCCGGCGAAGAGCGCGGCCACGGCCGGGATCCCGGGCATGGAGAAGGGGAAGTTCCAGGGGGAGATCACCCCCACCACGCCGAACGGCTCGTAGCTCTTGGTGCCGCCCTTGTTCACCAGGATTCCGGTGCCCACCCGCTTCGCCCGCAGCACGCGCGGCGCCCGCTTCTCGTACGCCTTGATCAGCCCCGCCACGATCATCACCTCGTGACCCAGCGCCTCCACCGCCGGCTTCCCGGTCTCCTCGCGGACGACGGCGATCACGTCCTCCATGCGGCGCACCAGCAGGCCGCGGAGGGCGCGCATCCGGCGGACCCGCTCGCGCACGGGGAGCGCGCCCCAGGCGACCTGCGCCAGGCGCGCGCGCTCCACCGCCGCGCGCACCTCGTCCACGATCGACGGCCCGGCGGGGGCTCGGGCGGCGGCCGGGGGGGCTGCTTCGGCGATGGTGCTCATGGCGGCTCCGCGAGTGCGGGAAGAC
>DASYJZ010000740.1:0-5317 GCA_035995965.1 Longimicrobium sp.
CCCGCGTCTCTCCGGCCCCTGCTCCGAGTGCTGGGGATGTGCGGCGGCCATCGGATCATCCCTTCCGCCGCTTTCGCATGACGACGCGGATGCTTCGCCACCGGACTTCTTAGACGCGACTCAACGGTGTCATCCTGAGGCGCGGTCCTGCCGTATCCTCAGTCTACGCAAGCGACGGCAGCGCCGTGAGGATCTAACCGACGCCGCCACGTGGCCCCGGGCGGAAGCCGCTGGATACGCGCCAGCGACGAGTCCCCATCTTTTGCCGTTCACCTCTCCCACGTCGTTTGGGAGAGGTCGAAAAAAGGCGATCAGCAGTACCGATCGCCTCTTTTCGGTGAGGGGTCCAGCCGCGGATGCGCGACGAGACCCGAATCGTACATCACAGGCTCTTCCAGGCTCAGATCGGAGATCCGGTATCACAGAATGGCGGTAGACCTTTCGCACCTGAATCCGGAGCAGCGCGAGGCGGCGACCCACTTCGAGGGGCCGCTGCTGGTGCTGGCGGGCGCCGGCTCGGGGAAGACGCGCGTGCTCACGCACCGCATCGCCTGGCTGGTGGACGAGATGGGGGTGGACCCGGGCTCGATCCTCTCGCTGACCTTCACCAACAAGGCGGCCGGCGAGATGCGCGAGCGCGTCCGCGCCCTGCTGGGGAAGGAGCCGGCGGGGATGTGGATCGGGACCTTCCACGCCATCGGCGCGCGCATCCTGCGGCGCGACGCCACCCGGCTGGGGTGGACCCCCGGCTTCACCGTCTACGACGCCGCCGACGCCGAGGCGCTGGTGAAGCGCATCGTCCGCGACCAGCTCCGCCTGGACCTCAAGCGCTGGCCGCCGCGCGCCATCCACTCCGCCATCAGCGCCGCCAAGAACGAGCTGACGTCATCGGAAGACTACGCCACGGCGGCGAGCGACCCGTTCCAGCGGGTGGTGGGCGACGCCTACCCGCTCTACCAGAAGGCGCTGCGCGACGCCAACGCCTTCGACTTCGACGACCTGCTGGTGAAGCCGGTGGAGCTCTTCCGCACCAACGAGCGGGTGCTGGCGCGCTACCGGGAGCGCTTCCAGATCATGCTGGTGGACGAGTACCAGGACACCAACCGCGCGCAGTACGTGCTGCTGCGGCTGCTGGCCGAGGAGCACCAGAACCTGTTCGTGGTGGGCGACGACGACCAGTCCATCTACGGCTGGCGCGGGGCCGACATCCGCAACATCCTGGACTTCGAGAAGGACTTCCCCGGCGCGCGCACCGTGCGGCTGGAGCAGAACTACCGCTCCACGCAGACCATCCTCGACGCGGCCAATCGCGTGATCGCGGAGAACCGCGACCGCAAGGGAAAGACGCTGCGCACCGACAACGCCGTGGGCGAGCGGCTCACCCTGGTGGAGTGCGCGGACGAGCGCGACGAGGCCGACTGGGTGGCGGCCGAGATCAACGCACGCATGGCCGACGACACCTCGCTCAAGCTGAAGGGCTTCGTCCTCCTCTACCGCACCAACGCGCAGTCGCGGTCGCTGGAAGAGGCGCTGCGGCGCGAGGGGATGCCGTACCGGGTGATCGGCGGCACCCGCTTCTACGAGCGGCGCGAGATCAAGGACGCGCTGGCCTACCTGCGCCTGGTCGCCAACCCCGCGGCGGACGAGGCCTTCCTGCGCATCGTCAACGTGCCGAAGCGCGGCATCGGCGACGCCTCGCTGGCGCGGCTGGCGGAGTATGCCACGGCGCGGGGGATCCCGCTCCTCCGCGCGGCCGAGCGGGTGGAAGAGATCGGCGACGTCCGCGGGCCGGCGGCGCGCGCGCTGCCGGAGCTGGCGGGGCTCATCCGCAAGCACGCCGCGGTGGTGGAGCGCCTGCCGCTGGACGAGACGCTGCGCGCGCTGATGACCGACACGGGGCTGATCGAGTCGCTCAAGCAGGAGGGCGCGGAGGGGGAGGACCGCATCCGCAACGTGGAGGAGCTGATCGCCGGCACGGCGGACCTGGAGGCGGGGCTGCACGAGCGCGACCCGGAGCTGCTGGAGGAGCTGGAGGCGGCGGGGGAGACGGGCCCGCGCGCCATCGACCTCTTCCTGGCGCACGTGGCGCTGGTGGCCGACATCGACCAGCACGACCCGAAGGCGGACGCGGTGTCGCTGATGACGCTCCACAACGCGAAGGGGCTGGAGTTCCCGGTCGTCTTCATCACCGGGCTGGAGGACGGGCTCTTTCCGCTGGTGCGGGCGATGGACGAGCCGAAGCAGCTCGAGGAGGAGCGCCGCCTCTTCTACGTCGGCATCACGCGCGCGGAGCGGAAGCTGTACCTGGCGTACGCGCTGCGGCGGAGGCGCGGGGCGGAGTGGATGGACACCATCCCCAGCTCCTTCCTGGAGTCGGTGCCGAAGGAGCTGCTGGAGACGCGGCAGAGCGGGCGCATCTTCGAGCGGCAGTCGAGCTATTCGCAGCCGTGGAAGTCGTTCGCGCGGGGGATGGGGACGCGGCGCGAGCGCCTGGGCGTCGCCGCGCCGCCGCCGCGCCGCGCGGTCCCCGAGGACCCCAGCTACCAGGTGGACTACAGCGACAGCCAGGACTACCCGTCGCTGGTGAAGGGCGCGCGCGTGCGCCATCCCCGCTTCGGCTCCGGCAGCGTGGCGGAGCTCAGCGGCTACGGCGGCGACGTGAAGGCGTCGATCGACTTCGACGACGTGGGCCGCAAGGTGGTGGTGCTGAAGTACGCCAACCTGGAGCCGGACTACGATTGATGCGCGCTGCGCCCTGCCTCGTCGCGATCGCCGTCTCGAGGGCTGGCGCATCGGCTCGCAAGCCGCGCTCCTCCGCGCACGTGTGTTCCCTCCGCGCGGGCGAGCCGTCCTTCTCCGCCTGCTGCAGGAGCGTGCGACCGTGACGCGGCCGGACGCGCGCGAGTTGGTGGTGCTGGCGCATGGCATGGGACGCACGCCGGCCTCGATGTGGGTGCTGGCGCGCGCGCTGCGGTCGCGCGGCTACCGCGTGCTGAACTGGGGCTACTCGAGCTACACGCGCGGGGTGCCGGAGCTGGGCGCACGCCTCGCGCGCGATGCGGCGGCGGCGCTCGGCACGGCGCCGAAGGTCCATTTCGTCGGCCACAGCCTGGGGACGGTGCTGATCCGCTGGGTGCTCGCGAACGAGCGGCCGCCGCGGGTGGGCCGCGTGGTGCTGCTCGCGCCGCCGAACCGCGGCGCGGCGCGGGCGGACGCGGCGGCGCCATACCTCTCCTGGCTCCTCCCTCCGCTGGCCGACCTCCGCTCCGGCCCCGAGGCCGCCACGGTGAAGCTGCGCGCGCCGTCCGAGGTGGAGGTCGGCATCATCGCGGGCGAATCGGACCGGACCGTGGCGGTGGCCGAGACGCGGCTGGACGGCGCGCGGGGCCACGTGCTCGTCCCCTCCGGCCACACCTTCATCATGCTGCGCCGTGACGTGCTCCGCCTGGTGCTGGCCTTCCTGCGCTCGGGGAGCTTCGCGGCGTGAGTATCCCGCCGGACCCGTGGCTGTGGGTGTGGGTGTGGGTGTGGCAACGATGCGAGTAAACTCGCCGCTACAAGGGCACGCAGTCCGCCTTCGCGGACACCAAGGGCACCGGCCGCATTGCTCGCGCGGCCGGTGCCGCTTCGTAGCGCGTACGGCGTCCACCGACGTTGAGGACCACCCCCGGTGTCATTTTGAGGCCCGAACACGCTGTGCCGACCTTACGCAACGTGTGGCAGGGCAGAATCTAGCGGGGACCCCGGAGGCCCGGGCGCGGTAGCGGCACGGTTGGTCGCTCGCGCTGTCCAGTGTCGCGTCTTCCGCTTTAGCGTCGCTTCCGCGCCCCGACCTCGTGGCGGCCTCGGTTAGATCCTTCGGCCCTGCGGGCACTCGTGTGAAGCGAGTTGGCCAGGGCCGGGCCTCAGGATGACACCGGGGGAGGCGCCGCTCGGCTGCGGTTCCCCACGTCCGCACGTCCGCACGTCCGCACTCGCACTTTCGCACGCTCGCACCTAGTTTCCCGCGCATGTCGAACTTCAAGTCGCTCCCCGGCTTCCGTGACTTCTACCCGGAAGACCTGGCGGTTCGCTCGCACATCTTCGCCGTCTGGCGCGATGTGGCGCGGCGCTACGGGTTCCAGGAATACGATGGGCCGCCGCTGGAGCCGCTCGACCTCTACATCGAGAAGAGCGGCCCCGAGATCGTGCAGCAGCTCTACAACTTCACCGACAAGGGCGGCCGCGAGGTCGCGCTGCGGCCGGAGATGACGCCCACGCTCGCGCGCATGGCCGGCGCCCGCGCGGGCGGGATGCGCAAGCCGATCAAGTGGTTCTCCATCCCCCAGCTCTTCCGCTACGAGCGGCAGCAGCGCGGGCGGCTGCGCGAGCACTTCCAGCTCAACCTCGACATCCTGGGCGAAGACGACGTCTCCGCCGACGCGGAGCTGATCGCCGCCGCCATCGACATCCTGCGCGGCTACGGGCTCACGGAGGACGATTTCGTCGCGCGCATCTCCGACCGCCGGCTGCTGCGGGCGCTCCTGCTGCACGCGGGCGTGCCCGAGGCGCGGCTCATCCTCGTCTACAACATCGTCGACAAGCTGGAGCGCGACCCGCGCGAGGTGATCATCAAGCGCCTCACCGGAGAGGCCGAGCTTTCCGCCGAGCAGGCCGAAGCGGTGCTGGCGATCTTCGCGCACCGCGACTTCGACGCGGTGCGGGCGGCGTACGGCCAGACGGAGGGTGTCGCGCCCGAGATCGAGCGGATGGCGGCGTACTTCGGGCACCTGCGGGCGATGGGGCTGGGCGGCTTCGTGCGCTTCGACCTGTCGATCGTCCGGGGGCTGGCGTACTACACGGGGATCGTCTTCGAGCTGTTCGACGCGCGTGGCGAGCTGCGGGCCATCTGCGGCGGCGGGCGCTACGACGACCTGCTGAAGCAGGTGGCCGGCGTCGACCTCCCCGCGCTCGGCTTCGGGATGGGCGACGTGGTGCTGCGCGAGCTGCTCTCCGACCGCGGCCTGCTCCCGTCGACGACCCAGACGGTGGACTACTACCTGGTCGCCGTCACCCCCGAGCAGCGCGATGCGCTCCTCTCGCTCGCACACGCGCTGCGCGACGCGGGATGGTCGGTGGAGTACGGGCTGAAGCACCAGGGTGTCGGCAAGCAGTTCAAGAACGCCTCCGCGCTCGGCGCCCGCCGCGTGGTGACGCTCGGCCCTGACGAGGTCGCGCAGGGCGTCGCCCCCGTGAAGGACATGGAATCGGGCGAGGAGCGCCACGTCCCGCTCGCCGAGTTGGTCGCGGAACGACGCGCCTGAGCCGGCCGCGCATG
>DASYJZ010000741.1:0-14583 GCA_035995965.1 Longimicrobium sp.
GCTTAGCTGCAGGTGGAGCGCGGCCAGCACCAGCACCGTGGCCAGCAGCTCGGCGCGCCCCACCAGGTTGGCCACCGCCTCCACGTGCACGGGGTGCACGGCGAACACGGCCCCGGCGCAGGCGGCGGCCGTCGCCCCGCCGCGCAGCCGCCACACCAGCAGCGCCACCAGCGCGGCCGCCGCGGCGTGCAGCAGCACGTTCACGGCGTGCATCCAGGCGATGGAGCCGCCGGTGAGCGCCCAGTCCACCGCGAAGCTGACCAGCGTCACCGGGCGGTACAGCTCGGTGGACTGCGGCCAGTAGGGGCCCAGCAGCAGGTCGTGCAGGTGCGAGAACCCGCGCACGGCCGGGTTGCGCAGCACGATGTACTCGTCGTCGATGGCGACGCCGTTCTTCAGCGCGTTGGCGTAGACCAGCACGGCGAGCAGCGCCACGCCGGCGAGCAGCGCCAGCGGGAGGCGGCGCCGCTGGGCCGGTTCGGCCGGAGGGCTTGGGTTCATCCGCGGGGCAACGGGAACTGGAGGGAGCGCGAGCCGGAATGTGGGGCCCGCGCCACCGGCGCCGCAACCTCGCCGCGGCGAGGTTGCATCTTGCGAGACATCGTGCACGATGGCACGGGACGGCGGCCCGGAGCCCGCGCCGGCTGAACTGGGAAGTCCAATTGCCGCAACGACGTACGCGGCATGTTGCAGATTGGAACACCCATTGCCTTTACCCGGCTCGACCCCGTCGGCATCGCGCGGACGGCCGTGACCCGCCCCCCTCTCTTCTCTTTCTGGAGGCTCCCATGCGTCACCTTCGCAACTCGAAGGGCTTCACCCTGATCGAGCTCATGATCGTGGTCGTGATCATCGGCATCCTGGCCGCGCTCGCCATCCCCCGCTTCACGCAGGCCTCGGCCCGCGCGAAGGAGAAGGAAGCGGACGGCATCCTCAAGCAGGTGTACACGCTGCAGAACGCGTACTACGCGAACAACGGCACCTACGCCTCCTCGAGCGCCAACCTGCAGACGGTGGGCTGGGACTACAACACCACGGCCGGCCTCAAGAACTACCAGGCCCCGGCCATCAGCGGCGCCTTCCCGCTGACCATGACCAAGATCGCGGGCCAGACCGGCTACTGCGACCGCGTGATCGACTCGAACGGCGCCATCACCAGCGTGAGCTGCTGATCAGCCGCTAGCTGGACGTACGCGCCGGGGGTCGGGGTTTCCCAGGCTCCCGGCGCGTTCGTTTGAACCTCCCTCCTTCCGGACCACCGCCATGCGTCCCGACCGGCGAAGCACCCGACGACTGCGGCGGAGCCGCGGCTTCACGCTCATCGAGCTGATGGTGGTGGTCGTGATCATCGGGATCCTGGCCGCGATCGCGATCCCCCGCTTCAACCTCGCGGCGCACGAGACCAAGGAGAAGGAAGCGGACATCATCCTGAAGCAGGTGTTCACGCTGCAGATGGCCTACTACGCGTCGAACCACGCCTACGCGACCGACGTCACCTCGCTGCAGCCGCTGGGCTACGAGCCGCCGGCACTGATGCAGAACTACACCTGGACGGGTGACGTGACCCTCCCCCTCTGCCTGGCGTCCACGGGTCCGTGGCACAACCGGCAGATCGACGAGGACGGCCACATCACCAACTGCTGAGCCCACCGGAAGGACCGACGGCGTGAACCCAGCCACCGCAAGCGGGGCGGTCGAGGAGCCTGTGGCTCCCCCCGACCGCCTCTCGCGTTCCCCCGCCCCCTTGCCGGGCCCGGCCGCCGCGCGCGCGTCCCGCGCCCGGCTCGTGCTGCTGGCGGCGCTGGTGGCGGGGGTGGCGCTGCGCCTGCTGCAGTACGCGGTGGACCGCTCGCTCTGGCTGGACGAGGCGCTCCTCGCCGCCAACTACCTGCCGCGCGGCTGGGCGGGGCTGCTGCAGCCGCTGGACCGCGGGCAGACCGCCCCGCTCGGCTTCCTGGCGCTCGAGAAGCTCGCGGCCACGCTGCTGGGCCCGTCGGAGCACGCGCTGCGGCTGCTCCCCCTGCTGGCGGGGCTGGCCACGCTGGCGCTCCTTCCCGGGGTGGCGCGGCGCTACGTGGGGCGCCGGGCGCTCCCGCTGGCGGTCGCCCTGGTGGCGCTGGCGCCCTTCCTGGTCTATTACTCGGCAGAGGCCAAGCCCTACGCGCTCGACGCGCTGGCCTCGGTCGCCGTGCTCGGGCTGGCCGCCGCGCTCGCCCGCCGCCCCACCGACGGCCGGGTGGCGGCCGCGTTCGCCGCGGTGGGGGTGGCGGCGCCCTGGCTCTCACAGCCGGTGGTGTTCATGCTGGCCGGCACCGGGGTGGTGCTGGGCGTGCGCGCGCTGCGGCGCCGCGACCGCGCCGCGCTGGCGGTGCTCGCGGGGCTGGGGGCGCTCTGGGCGCTCAGCTTCGCCGGCTCGTTCCTGGTGTCGCGCCACGAGGTGGCCGACCCCGAGTACATGCGCGCCTTCTGGCGCACCGGGTTCATGCCGCTCCCCCCGCGGAGCGCGGCGGACTGGGCGTGGCTGCCGCGCATGCTGGCGCGCGTGTTTCGCGAGCCGCTCGGCATCCTGGGGCACGACCGCAGCCCGGTGGCGACGGTCGGCGCGGGGGCGGGGGGCGTGGCCTTCCTGCTGGGGTGCCGGGCGATGGCACGGCGCCGCCGGCTGGCGCTGGCCCTGCTGCTGGCGCCGGTGGCGCTGACCCTGGCCGCCTCGGCGGCGCGGGCGTACCCTTTCGGGGCCGAGCTGCAGGCGGCGGGGCGCGTGCTGGTGTTCCTGGTCCCCTCGTTCGCGCTGGTGATGGCCGAGGGGGCGGCGTCGCTCCCCCGGCTCCTGCGGCGGGGCGGCGTCCGCTGGGCGTATCCGGCGGCGGCGGCGCTGCTGCTCCTGCCGTCGTTCGCCTACGCGCTGCGCTCGGTGCCGCACCTGCGCAACGAGATCAAGCCGCTGCTGGCCTATGCCGAGGAGCAGCGCCGCCCCGGCGACCTGATGTACGTGTACTACAACGGGCTGCCCAGCTACGAGTACTACGCGCCGCGCTACGGCTGGGGCGTGGCGGAGACGATGCGCGGGGTGTGCTCGCGGCTGCGGCCCGAGGGCTACATCGAAGACCTGGCGCGGCTGCGCGGACGCCCCCGCGTCTGGGTGCTGGTGGTGGAGGGGGCGCCGATCGGCGACTTCGACGAGAAGAGGTTCATGGTGGATTTCCTGGAGCACGTGGGACGGCGGCTGGACGACCGCGTGGCCATCGGCGCCGCGCTCTACCTCTACGACCTGCGCCCCCGGGCAGACACGGGGCCGTTCACCGCGCGCATCCCCCACCTCCCGCTCGACCCCGGCATGGACTGCCGCGGGGCTTGGGCGCCGCTCCCGGGGGCGGCGCGGTGAGCGAGGGCGGTCGGTCGGTCGGCGCGGCGGCGGAGACGGGGACGGACTTCACCTACTCCGGCGAGGAGCTCGACTCGCTGGGCGAGGCGCGCAACTACTACGCGTGGATCTCCTCGCGCATGGCGCCCTACCTGGGGGCGCGGATGGTGGAGGTGGGTGCCGGGATCGGCACCTTCCTCTCCCACCTGCTGGCGCTGCGGCCGGACGCGCGAGTGACGGCGATCGAGCCGGCGGACAACAACTTCCCCGTCCTGGCCCGGCGCTTCGCGGCAGACGCGCGGGTGACGGCGGTGCACGGCTACCTGGACGGCGCCGTCCCCGCGGGACAGGCGGACGCGGTGGTGGCGGTGAACGTGATGGAGCACGTGGAAGACGACGCGGCGTTCCTGCGCGCGGCGGCCCACGCCCTGGCGCCCGGCGGGCACCTGCTCCTCTTCGTCCCCGCCCTGCCGGCGCTCTTCGGCACGCTCGACGAGGCGTTCGAGCACTACCGCCGCTACACCCGGCGCGAGCTGCTGGCGAAGCTCAGGGCCGCGGGGCTGGTGCCGGTGGAGGTGCGCTACATGAACGTGACCGGGATCGCGGCGTGGTGGCTGTGGAGCAAGGTGCTCCGCCGCCGCACCATCACCGCGGGCGACGCGCGCACCTACGACCGCTGGGTGGTGCCGGCGGTGCGCTTCCTGGAAGACCGCATCGACCCGCCGCTGGGCAACGCCCTGCTGGCGGTCGCGAGAAAAAACGTGGAGAACGGGAGATGACGATGGGCTCCGGTCTGGTGCTTTCGGTGGTGGTGCCGGTGTACAACGAGCAGTCGCTGGTGCGCGCCTCGCTGGAGCGGCTGCGCGCCCTGCCGCTGCCGCTGCAGGTGATCTGCGTCGACGACGCCTCGACCGACGGGAGCCGCGCCGTGCTGGAGCAGCTCCGGGCCGAAGGCATCGTCGACGTGCTGGTCTGTCATCCGAAGAACCGGGGGAAGGGCTCCGCCGTCCGCGCGGGGATCGAGCACGCCACCGGCGAGGTGGTGGTGATCCACGACGCCGACCTGGAGTACGACCCCTTCGACCTCCCGCACCTGCTGGCGCCGATCGCCGACGGGCGGGCCGACGCGGTGTTCGGGAGCCGCTTCACCGGGAGCCCGCGGCGGGTGCTCTACTTCTGGCACCGGGTAGGAAACGGGATGCTGACGCTGCTCAGCAACATGATGACGGACCTGAACCTCACCGACATGGAGACCTGCTACAAGATGGTCCGCACCGACCTGATGCGGGCGCTGCCGCTGCGGACGAAGCGCTTCGGCATCGAGCCCGAGCTCACGGCGCGGCTGGCGCAGGCGCGGGCGCGCATCTACGAGGTCCCCATCTCCTACTACGGCCGCACCTACGACGAGGGGAAGAAGATCGGCTGGAAGGACGGGATCGCGGCGTTCTGGCACATCGTCCGCGCCAACGTGTTTGCGCCCCGGGTGCCGCGCTACCTCCCCGCCGGCGAGGGCCCCGGGCCCGCCCGCCACCCGGCCCCGCTCCCTCGCGCCGCCTCCCCCGCCGCCGAGGCGGTGATGGCGTGAGCGGCGCCACCGCCGCCCCCGCGCTCCCGGCCCGCCCGACGCCCGCGCCGCCGACAGCGGCGGAGGCGGGCCGACTCGCCGCGCTCGCCCGCGACCGCATCGTCCTCCCCCTGGTCTGGCTGGCGAGCGCCGCCTGGATGCTCGTCTATCTCCGCCGCGGCTGGGTGCCCCACGACGAGGGGACGCTGGCGCAGAGCGCGGAGCGGGTGCTGCGCGGCGAGTTGCCGCACCGCGACTTCGTTGACCTGTACACCGGCGGGCTGTCGTACCTGAACGCGCTCTCCTTCCGCGTGTTCGGAGAGACGCTGCTGAGCCCGCGCATCGTCCTCTTTTTCTTCGCCCTGCTCTGGATCCCGGCGCTCTACTTCGTGGCGCGCCGCTTCGCGCGTCCGGTGGGCGCCGGCGCGCTCACGCTGCTGGCGCTCGCCTGGAGCCTGCCGAACTACATGGCGGCGCTCCCCTCCTGGTACAACCTGGTCTTCGCCACCTTCGGCCTGGCGGCGCTGCTGCAGGGGCTCTCGACGCGGCGCGCCGGGTGGCTGGCCGCCGCGGGCGCGTGCGGCGGCATCTCGGTGCTCTTCAAGCTCCCCGGCGTGTACTTCATCGCCGGCGCGCTGCTGGCGCTCGCCTACGCCGAGCAGTGCGACGCCGAGGCGTCAGCAGACCTGCCGGCCGCGGCCGGCGCGCCCGGCGGCGCGTGGCTCTACCGCGCCTTCCTGGCGGTGTGCGCGGCCGCCGCGATCGCCGCCGCCGTGCTGCTGGTGCGCTCCGGCGGCGCCACCGCCGAGTTCCATTTCGCGCTCCCGGTGGCCGCCCTGTCCACGCTGCTGCTCTGGAACGAGCGCGCGCTGCGGGGGCCCTCCAGCGGCCGGCGCTTCCGCGCGCTCTTCGGCCGCGCGCTCCCCTTCCTCGCCGGGGCGGCGGTGCCGCTGCTGCTCTTCGCGGTCCCGTTCGCGGCGGCCGGCGCCCTTCGCCCGCTGCTGCGCGGCGTGTTCGTGCTGCCGATGCTGCGCATCGCCCACGCGTCGGCGCCGGCGCCGGCGGTGGTCTCCATGCTCTTCACCGCGGCCCTCCCCGTGCTCGCGCTGGCGATCCCGGCGCGGGCGCTGCGCCCGGCGGTGCTGGCGGTGGTGGCGGTCGGGCTGGCGGCGCTCCTGGCCGCCTCGGGGAGCGTGGCCGACGTCTACGCGCACGTGTTCGTCACCGCGCGCGCGGCGATCCCGGTGGCCGCGGTGGCCGGAGCGGTGGCGCTCGCCCGCTCCCGCACGGCGGCCGGCCCGGCCCGGCGGCGCGACGTCTACGCCGTGCTCGCGGTGGCGGCGCTCTGCGCGCTGGTGCAGTTCCCCTTCTCGGCGCCGGTCTACTTCTGCTACGTGGCGCCGCTGGCGGTGCTCGCGGCCGCCGCGGCGCTGTCCCTGCGGGCCGGGCCGCCCCCGCCGCTCCATGCCCTGCTGCTGGCTTTCTACCTCGTCTTCGCGGCGCTCTGGGTGAACCGCGGCTTCATCTTCCAGATGGGGAGCGCGTACGAGCCCGACAGCCAGACCGAGGTGCTGCGGCTCCCGCGCGCCGGTGGCATCCGCATCCCCCCCGCGCACGCGTACTCCTACCGCGTGCTGGTGGAGGAGCTGCACCGCCACACGCGCGGGCCCTACATCTACGCCGGTCCCGACGCGCCGGAGGTCTACTTCCTGGCCGGGTACCGCAACCCCACGCCGCAGCTCTTCGAGTTCTTCGACCTGCGGCCCGACCGCGAGGCCCAGCTGCTGGCCACCCTGGAGCGGGCCGGCGTGCAGGCGATCGCCATCAACCAGTTCCCGGCGTTCTCGCCGCTCCCGTCGACCCCCACGGCGAACGAGCTCGGCCGGCGCTACCACCACGCGGTGGAGATCGGGAAGTTCATCCTGGCGTGGCGCGAGCCGGGGGACCCTCCGGCGACCCCGGCGGGGCCGCCGGCCGCCGCCGCGCCGCGGTGAGGGCCGGATGGGGGTGAAGGACGCGCTCCTGGAGCGCTCGCTCGTCTACCGCGCCTGGCAGGCGCCGTTCGCGGAGCGCAAGCTGGCGCCGCTGAAGCGGCACAACGACCTGTCGCGCGTCCGCCGCGTGCTCGACGTGGGGTGCGGGCCCGGGACCAATGCGCCGCACTTCGCCCATGCCGACTACCTGGGGATCGACCTCAACCCGCGCTACGTGGCCGACGCGCGGCGCCGCCACGGGCGCGAGTTCGTGGCGGCGGACGTGACGGAGTACCGGGTGGACCCGGCCGAGCGCTTCGACTTCATCCTGGTGAACAGCCTCTTCCACCACCTCGACGACGCGGGGACGCGGCGCGTGCTGGCCCACCTGTCCGAGCTGCTGACGGACGACGGCCACGTGCACGTGCTCGACCTCGTCCTCCCTGATCGCCCGTCCGTCTCCCGCCGGCTGGCACGGTGGGACCGGGGCGAGCACCCGCGCCCGCTGGCGGCGTGGCGGCGGCTGTTCGAGGAGAGCTTCGAGACCGTGGCGTTCGAGCCGTACCCGCTGGGCGCGCTGGGGGTGGAGCTGTGGAGCATGGTGTACTTCAAGGGCCGCGCGAGGGGCGCATGAGCGGCCCTGCGTTCCGCCTCACGGTGGCGGTCCCGGTCTACAACGAGGAAGAGGCGCTCCCGCTCCTGCTCGCGCGCCTGGGTGCCGTGCTCGACGCGCTGCCGGGCGGGCCGCACGAGATGGTGTTCGTGAACGACGGCAGCCGCGACGCCACGCTGGAGCTGCTGCGCGCCGCGGCCGGCGCCGACCCGCGGGTCCGCGCCGTGTCGCTCTCGCGCAACTTCGGGCACCAGCAGGCGATTACCGCCGCGCTCGACCACGCCACCGGCGACGCGGTGCTGGTGATGGACGCCGACCTGCAGGACACGCCGGAGAGCATCCCCGAGTTCGTGGACCTCTTCCGGCAGGGGTACGACGTGGTGTACGCGCGGCGGGTGGCGCGGAAGGAGGCGGCGTGGAAGCGCGCGGCCTACTTCGGCTTCTACCGGCTGGCGGCGCACCTCTCCACCGTGCCGCTGCCGCTGGACGCGGGCGACTTCGGGCTGATGTCGCGCCGCGTGGTGGACCTGCTGCGGGCGATGCCCGAGCGGCACCGCTACCTGCGCGGGATGCGCGCCTGGGCCGGCTTCCGGCAGATCGGCGTGGCGGTGGAGCGGGCGGAGCGGGGCGCGGGGGAGAGCAAGTACGGCCTGCGGCGGCTGATGGGCCTCGCGTTCGACGGGATCTTCGCCTTCTCGGTGGTCCCGCTGCGCGCCGCGGCCGCGGCCGGGGTGGTGGCGATGGTGCTCTCGACGCTCTTCGCGGTCTACTCGCTGGTCGCCAAGCTCTTCCTGGGGCACTCGCCGCAGGGCTTCACCGCGCTGATCCTGGTCATCACCTTCCTCTCCGGCGTGCAGCTCCTCTTCCTCGGCGTGATCGGCGAGTACCTGGGCCGCGTGTACGAAGAGGTGAAGCAGCGCCCCTCCTACGTCGTCGGCGAGGTGCTGGGCGGCGCGGCGAGGGGGCCGGCCCCCATCCCCCCCGATCCCGCCCCGTGAGCGCCGACGCACCGGGGATGGACGCGGAGTACGCCCGCGAGTACCGCGAGCTCTACCAGCGGCACTGGTGGTGGCGCGCGCGCGAGGCGCTGGTGCTGCGGACGCTCCGGCGGCTGCGTGCCGGGCGCGGCCCCGGGCGCATCCTGGACGTCGGATGCGGCGACGGCCTCTTCTTCGATCGGCTGTCGGAGCTCGGCGAGGTGGACGGGATCGAGCCGGATGCGTCGCTGCTCACGCCCGACTCGCCGCACCGAGGCCGCATCTCCATCGCGCCCTTCGACGAGCGTTTCCAGCCGGGGCACCGCTACGCGCTGGTGCTGATGCTCGACGTGCTGGAGCACCTCCCCGATCCCGTAGCCGCCCTGCGCCACGCCCGGTCGCTGCTGGAGCCGGACGGCCGCCTGGTCGTCACCGTCCCCGCCTTCCAGTGGCTCTGGACGCACCACGACGAGCTGAACCGTCACTTCGTCCGCTACACGCGCACCACGCTCGGCGACGTGGCCGCGCGCGCCGGGCTGCGGGTGGAGGAGTCGCGCTACTTCTTCCACTGGACGGTCCCCGGGAAGCTCGCCGTCCGGGCGAAGGAGCGCGTCCTGGGCCCCGGCGGACCCGAACGCGTCCCCGCGGCGCCGGTGAACCGCGCGCTCTACCTGCTGTCGCGCGCGGAGCAGGCAGCCCTCGGGGCGCTTCGCCTCCCCTTCGGCAGCTCGCTGCTGGCCGTGCTCGCGCCGGACTGAATCGGCGGCTGAAAGCAAGCTGGTCTCTCACAGAGGGCACAGGGGTCACGGGGGATTGCCTCCGCGTCCCCTGTGCCCCTTTGCGACCCCACCGACGCACCGACGCACCGACACACCGACACACCCACCGACGTCATCCTGAGGCCGGCCACGACCGATTCTCAGCAGCAACAACGGTCCGCAGGCCGAAGGATCTGTAGCCGACCCTCGGAGCCAAGCCATCGAAGCGCGAATGACCCGGCTGCATCTCCCTGAGTCACGTGCTGACGCGGCTATAGATCCTTCGGCCTGCAAGTGATTGTGCAGACGATGGTTGCGGCGTGGCCGGCCTCAGGATGACGTCAACGGGCTCGGGGCCCAGACGGATCACGTCCGTCGGGGCCCGCGTAGTCGACGAAGAAGTCGCGGTTCTCGTGCAGGCGCAGCCGCAGCAGGCGCGCCGGAGCGAGCCGGGTCGCGATGCGGGGCCAGAGGAGGAGAAGGATGTTCTCGGTGGTGGGGACCAGCCCGCCGGGGGCGAACTCGGGGACGGCGTGGTTCAGGTGCTGGTGGTCGAGCGGCTCCAGCACCTCCTCGCGCAGCACGCGGTCGAGCACTCCCAGGTCCACCGAGAAGCCGGTGAGGGGGTCCACCTCGCCCGCGACGGTGGCCTCCAGCAGGTAGTCGTGCCCGTGGCCGTGGGGATTGGCGCACGGGCCGAAGGTGTCGCGGTTGCGCTCCTCGCTCCACTCGGGGCGGTGATAGAGGTGCGCGGCGCTGAAGCGGACGCGGCGGGTGAGGTGCATTTCGGGCATCGGCTTACGCGGATTCGGGTTGCCGGATGATAGCCGCCGCGACACCCGTGGACCAGCCCGCGGGAGGGGATAACCGCCGCTCTCGGGCCAAGATCGGTACGTCTCTTGCGTGCCCGCACGCCCAAGGCCCTGCGCTGCACGCCTTCGGCCGTCCCTCGCTTCTCCCGTTTCATGCCTGCTTTAGCCCCGGGCAGCGATATCCCCGTGCGTTCGGAACGCCTCGACGCCCGCGTCAGCAGCCTCAGCACGTACGTGCCGCCCCGCGCGGACCCGGACGCGCCACCGGTCGTGCTGATCGCCGAGGACCACGAGGACAGCCGCGACGCGCTGAGCACGCTGCTCGACGCGCTGGGGTACCGCGTGCTGGTGGCGGGGAACGGCGCCGAGGCGGTGGAGGTGGCCCGGGCGGCGCGGCCGGACCTGATCCTGATGGACATGATGATGCCGTCGGTAGATGGCTTCCAGGCCACGCGCACCCTGCGCGCCGACGCCGACTTCCGCCAGGTCCCCATCATCGCCATCACCGCGATGGAGGGCGCGCGCGAGGCGGTGCTCGCCGCCGGCTGCAGCGACGTGGTGGTGAAGCCCATCGACATCCGCGTCTTCCTCGCCCGCATGCAGGGGTGGCTCACCCCGGCCACCGAGAGCACCTAGGCCCCTCGACTGCCGTTTCACACGGAGACGCGGAGGAACGGGGAGCAGTTCTCTCTGTTCCTCCGCGTCTCTGCGTGAAACGGCAGTTTCTTTGCGCTACTGCTCGAAAACGTGCGCCCCGGCCGGCGGCGTGAAGGTGAACAGCGCGTCGGAGATGGGCTCGTTGACCTTCAGGTTGCGCAGCTCCACCCAGCGGACGGAGTTGTTCTCCTCCGTCATCTCGAAGCGGCGCACCAGGTAGTCCTGCCGGTCCACCCAGATGCGGACCACCTTGTAGGGCGACTCGCGCTTGGGGACCAGGGTGAGCGACCAGGCCGGCCGTCCATCCACCGCCTCCTGCCCGTTCATGGTGGCGACGAAGCGGTCGGTGGCGTTGCTCAGGAACTGCTTCTGGAAGTCCGCCTGCTCCCCGCCCTGGGCGATGCTGGTGCGCACCACTTGGGTGCGGTCGGTGCTGGGATAGTAGATCCAGAAGTAGCGCCCGTCGGCCACCATCACGTCGCCCGCGGGGTCGGTGAAGCGCATCAGGAAGCGGTCCGGCTTGCGCTGGTAGAGCTTGCCGGTGCTCGTCTGGTTGGTGTTGAGCAGCGGCACGCGCAGGCTCTGCGTGAAGTCCGCCTCCAGCGTGCGAATCCCGGCCGCCGTCTGCTCCACCCGCCGCAGGATCTCGTTCGCGTCCTGCCGCCCGGCCTGCACCGGGGCCGCGGGAGACGCCGACGCCGCGGCCGCCGCCGGCTGCGTCGCTTCCGCCGCGCCGCTGCCGGCGGCCGGCGCCGCGGGAGCCGCGACCGCGGTGTCGCCAGGGACCACGGCGGCGTCCGGGTAGCGCGTGGTGCGCACCGAGATCCCGTTCGGGTCCGCGCCGCCGCTCGGCGCGTCCGCCGACTGCTGACGGCCGCACGCGGCCAGGGCGAGCGGAAGGAGGAGCAGCGTGGGACCGCGACTGAATAGAGCCATGAGGCCGTCGTTCGTTCGGATGATCGAGCGTGATCCTGCCGTCGAAGGTACCCCGCCGCTGCAACGGCCGTTCCTGACGAGGGTGTCTCCCGTACTGCCTTCCCCTCCCGCACTACCTCCCCCAACGAGCGAAAACGACCAGCGCCCGCGAGACGGGGTCCCGCGGGCGGCCAGGGTCGCGCGGAGCGGCGGCTACTTGCGCGTCTCCGGCGGGGGCGCGGCGCGGGCGGCGGTCTTTCCCTGCTCCGAGAGCACGTCGGCGACGGCCATCACCACGCCGGTGCCGACGGCCATCAGCAACGCCGTCTGCAGGTTGCGCTGCCGGCGCACGCGGCGCGGGAGCCGGGCCGCGCCCATCTGCGTGTGCAGCGCGCTCCGCGTCGCACCGCGCGCGGCCTTCATCGCGGCGCCTCCCACCAGCCCCCACATCAGCTTGCGCCCGAGTCCAGCCATAAGTCCCTCCAGTTTAAAAGGTTGAGCCGAAGCTTCGTTGCACGACGCGGGCCAATGCGACGGGCCCGTTCATTTGTCTCAGCCCGAGCTTGTTCAAGTTCGGCGGTGCTCAACTTCCCTGCGGCGCCTTCAGTTGTATCGATATAAGTGGCTAGTCTGCCGACCCGCTTCCGGACCAATAGCGCCAGAATCCCCACTTCGCCCCGATGAGAACGATTGCCTAGAACCCGATTGGGTAGCAGTTTACTCTCTAGCGAGTTTGACTCCTTCAGTCCGGTACCTACATGACAACCGTCACCCCACGCCACCGCACCCAACGACGAACGTCGTGGTTTGTGAAGCTGTTGTGGTTCAGCGCCGGGGCAGAAGGGTGGCTATTAAAACGGCCTGAAGCTCGAGTCGACAGAAATCGGTATGCCACCTATGGAGGATTTGTCGTACTCAATACTGTGCTTGCTTCCAGCCTCTGGTTTTATGCCGCGTGGATTGGTTTCCGTAGCTATTCCGGAGCCATAGGCGCCGGTCTTCTCATGGGTATTATTGTCTATAATCTTGATCGGTTTCTTTTGAAGACAATCGAGAAGAGTCCGGGTGAAATTTCGGGTATCAAAGCCTTGGGTGGATTGGCACGTGCGATTCCCGGCACTCTTCTTCGCGTCGGGGTTGCTGGTCTGCTCGCACTGTTGGCCGCGATCCCGTTGGTACTTCGTGTTTGTTCGGATGAAATTGACGCTCAGCTTGATCGGAACGTACAAGTTGCTCGCGACAGCCTTACTGAGGAGGTGGGACGTGCATATTTTCCACAGATCTCAAGGTGGCAAGCCGAAATAGACTCGGCGCAATCGCGGCTTGCAAGGTCAACTGCGGATGCAGCCGTGCTCGATGCAGACGTGCGGGGGGAGGCAGATGGGACCGGTGGATCTAGACAACGAAGCATCGGAAGTATTACGCAATTGAAGCAAACGCAGGCTGATTCCGCGCACGCGGTTGTACGTCGTCTCCAAAGGACCGCCGATTCGGTGAATTCCGTGAACTCACCGAAGATCGCACGTAGCACCTCAACAGTTTCCACTGTCATCGCGCAGCGGCTCAAGCAACGTGCCGCGCGTAGTCTGCTGGCTAGGTACCATGCGTTACTGACGATCGAGGCTACCCCCGAGGGTAGGGCTGCGAAGTATCTAGATCGAGTTCTGACGCTTGTATTACTGCTATTGGATGTCACCCCGATTTTTGCGAAGCTGCTCACCGAAGCTGGCCCATACGAGACATTGCTTCGCACTGTGCGTCAGATCGGGGTTGTGCGTGCCATGGACTGGGGTGTGCAGCGTACGTTCAGGAACGCGAGGCGTCATTTCCAGGTGCTTGCTCTTACGGGAATTCTGGATCAAAAAGCATCTGCCGCTCTCGACCACGAGTTCGGTCTCGAACCAGACCGTGTTCCCGGCGATTCAGAGACGGATACAGACAATCGCCAGACTCGGGCTGGAACGAACCACCATCCTCCGGTATCCGAGGAAACCCGTCGCCGCCTCAGTGTACTACAGGAGGTGATCCACGATGGCCTGATCTCTGACGTCACTGCCGCTTTATTTGACGAGGGCACTGATGAAGATGAACGTTTTTAACAGGTGAACAGGCTCACACCTCAACAAACAGGCTGCAACGTTGAGGCGAGAGAGGGTTGCATTTACCTTATCCAAATCCCGTAAAGGAGGAGGAACGATGAACGGCGACTGGACCGGTGACTCCACTGATCCCGTGGGATTAGCAAAGGCGGCTCTCACCAGAATGCAGGCGCAAGATGCGGAGATGGAGCGAGCAAGGCTTGAAGGGCGCCTCACCGCAAATGCGCTGAACGACGCCGCTACACTGAGCGACGAATTCCGGGCAGTAATGGCGGAAGAGCCAACCTTTCTGGACCGACTTACGCGCGGTCGTCATGTACGCGCCCGAGAGCAGATGCGATCTGAAGCGATCCAGCGGGTTGGAAGCACGATGGTGGACCTGATTGTCGGTGTTCAGCAGGCGCAAAATGCCTATATTCTTGGCCGTCTCTGGCGTATCGTTCGGGCTCGTAGCGAAATCGAGGCGACAGAGTTGACCGTCAAGATAACTCAGGTGCGGTTATCCGCGTTCGAAGAGTTACGTACGTCTATCGCACACCAAATACTCGCACTTGATGGCGAGCGGCGCATCCTGGAGAAAGTGCAGGACCAAACGTTGCGGGCAATGCTTGAAAAGAAAATGCTTGAGCACGCCGGAAGCATCTTTGGCGAGTATGACCGTGCGATCATGAGAATCGCGGATATGATGATGCAAGGCAATCTCGGACCCGCTTAGCGGGAGGTACGGTAAAAGCGATGGAAGGAATCGACTTCTTGGCCCGACTGGTGGGATTCGGTGCAATGGCTGGGTTGAATCCATATGCCACTGCACTAACGTTTGGGTTGCTTTTCCGCACGGGGCTGATCAGCGA
>DASYJZ010000742.1:0-1951 GCA_035995965.1 Longimicrobium sp.
GAGATTCAGTCTCCTCTGCGGCTCCGCGTCCTTTAGCACTTAGCACTTGGCACTTGGCACTTGGCACCTGGCACTTGGCACCTCCGTCCCCCCCGGGGTTGCCCGATCCGCCGCCTCGCCACATCGTTCAAGCATGAACGATTGTACGGAGCCGGCATCGTCGGGGCTGCTCCCGCTGCTCCTGCGCGCGGGGACGGCGGTCGCCGAGCAGCTGGAGCAGAGCCTGGAGCCGTGGAGCCTGTCGCTCGCCAAGCTGCGCGCGCTGGAGCAGCTCGACGCCGCTCCCGAGGGGCTGCCGCTGGGCCACCTGGCCGAGCGGCTCTGCTGCGTCAAGTCCAACGTCACCCAGCTCGTCGACCGCCTGGAGTCCGACGGCTTCGTGCGCCGCGTCCCCCAGCCGTCTGACCGGCGCTGCGTGGTGGCCACCATCACCGAGCGGGGGCGCGCCAGCTTCCGCAGCGCCTCGGCCGCGCGGGAGCGGGCCGAGCGCGAGGTGCTGGGGCGGCTCAGCGACGGCGACCGCGAGCGGCTGGAGGCCCTCCTCGCCCGCCTCGCCGCGGCGGAGCCCGGGTGATGGGATACGGCCTGCACCCGGACGCCTTCGGCGACGAGCCGCTCGACGCCGACTTCCCGCTGGGCGACGGCACCGCCGACACCGGCGCCACCGTGCACTGCCCCTACTGCGGCGAGGCGGTGGAGATCGTGCTCGACCCCGGCAGCGGCCCCCGCCAGGCCTACGTGGAAGACTGCGAGGTCTGCTGCCGCCCCTGGGAGGTCACCGTGGCCTACGCCGACGACGGCTCCGCCCAGGTGGAGGTCAGCGCCGCCGACGGGGATTGAGGGCGTCGCCAGCCCGGGCAACGCTTCGCCCCCGAAGCGACATCGGAGGTACGCAGGAGGGGGGAACGGTCGGAGCCGACCCACCTGTGTGCGACGCGTTCGCCATGTGTCGGATTGTATGCGATCGCACGGCGTTCGGGATTGGCGCCTCTGCGGCGGCAGTTCCACAACGGGTTGACAATCTGCTCCGGCCGGGGTAATTCAAACGGTGACGGGGAGCGGCGTACGGCGCCGCGACGACGGCCCTGCGCCGCCGATAATCCTTCCCGCCGTGCACGCCCGGCGGGATTTTGTTCTTTCAACCGAAGGATTTATTGCAATGGGTCAGACTGCGATCTTCGTGGACGGCGGGTACTTCGACCGGGTATCCCGCGACTGCGGCTCGCCGCGCATCGACTTCGGCAAGCTGGCCACGGAGCTGGCGAAGCCGGACGACCTGCTTCGCACCTACTACTACCACTGCCTCCCGTACCTGAGCCCGGTGCCCACGCAGGAGGAGGAGGAGCGGCTGGAGGGGAAGAAGCGCTTCTTCAGCGCGCTCAACCGCCTCAACCGCTTCGAGGTGCGCGAGGGGAAGCTGGAGTTCCGCGGCACCGACCGGGAGAGCAACCGCCCCATCTTCGAGCAGAAGCGGGTGGACATCTACCTGGGGGTGGACCTGGTGCTGCTGGCGGTGAAGCAGCGGGTGCACCGCGCGATCCTGATCACCGGCGACAGCGACTTCCTCCCCGCCATCAAGGCGGCGAAGAACGAAGGGGTGCTGATCCACCTCTTCCACGGCACAGGCCCGCAGCAGCCGCACCGCGACCTGTGGGAAGAGGCCGACGACCGCACCGTGATCACGCCGGAGCTGCTGAACACCTTCCTGCTCAGCGAGCGCCCGCAGCAGGACCGCGAGGACCGGCCGGAGCGGGCCGAGCGGCCGGAGCGCGCCGAGCGCAGCTACGGCGAGCGCCCGGTGCGCACCCCGCGCCCCACGTACACCAGCCCCTCCAGCTTCGCGCGCGAGACCTACCCCAGCGGCCGCGGCTGGCCCGAGGGTCTCCCGGTGGTGGACGAGGACGAGGAAGCCTAGAGCGAGCGATCCCACGGCAGTCCCAGGCGCGGGGGC
>DASYJZ010000743.1:0-1679 GCA_035995965.1 Longimicrobium sp.
TCTGCACCGTGTCCAACACGGAAGTGCGTAGTTACGATGCGCGCGCGGCGGACGATTCTCAAGGACCCAGAGCACACCCGCTGGAACGTCGCAGCATCCGCAGACAACGATGCGGGAGCCGGAATACCCGGCCCCCGCACGTTCAGCACTCAGCACTCAGCACTTGGCACTCAGCACTTAAGCACGTAGCACTTAGCACTCGCACTTGGCACTCAGCACTGCCGTCCTCAGTACGGGCTCGCCTCGTAGTTGTCGATCTGCGCCCGCTGCAGCTTCCCGGAGTAGTCGAGATAGCAGACCTTGGTCTCGGAGTAGAACTCGTAGACCTCCCAGCCGCCCTCGCGGTGGCCGTTGCCGGTCTGCTTCACCCCGCCGAAGGGGAGGTGCGCCTCGGCGCCGATGGTGGGCGCGTTCACGTAGGTGATGCCGTTGTCCAGCTCCTGGAAGGCGCGGAACGACAGGTTCACGTCGCGCGTGTAGACGGAGCTGCTCAGGCCGTACTTCACCTCGTTGTTGATGCGGAACGCCTCGTCCGCGTCGCCGAAGCGGATCACCGAGAGCACCGGCCCGAAGATCTCCTCCGTGGCCATGCGCGACCCCGGCTGGATCCCGGTGAAGATGGTCGGCTCGAAGAAGAAGCCGTCGTCCAGCCCGTGGCCCGTGGCGCGCGCGCCGCCCGTCTCCAGCTTCCCCTCCTGCTTCCCGATCTCCACGTACGTCTCGACCTTGGCCCGCGCGTCGGCGTTGATCAGCGGGCCCACGTCCACGCCGTCGTCGTTGCCGTAGCCCAGCTTGAGCTCTCGCGCGCGCTCCACCAAGCGCTCCACGAAGGTGTCGTGCACGGTGTCGTGCAGGAGGAGGCGGCTGGTGGCGGTGCAGCGCTGGCCGGTGGTGCCGAAGGCGCCCCAGAGCACGCCGTCCAGCGCCAGCTCCAGGTCGGCGTCGTGCATCACGATCTGCGCGTTCTTGCCGCCCATCTCCAGCGACAGCCGCTTGTGCATCTCGCCGCACACCCGGCCGATGATCTTCCCTGTCTCCGTCGAGCCCGTGAACGAGATCACCGGGATGTCGGGGTGCGCCACGATGTGCGCCCCCACCTCGTCGCCGAAGCCGTGCACGAGGTTGACCACGCCCTTCGGGATTCCGGCTTCCTCCAGCACCTCCACCAGGAGCGAGACGGTGTGCGGCACGTCCTCCCCCGGCTTGATCACCACCGTGTTTCCGCACACCAGGGCGGGGAACATCTTCCAGGTGGGGATGGCGAGCGGGAAGTTGAAGGGGGTGATGAGCCCCGCCACGCCGATGGGCCGGCGGTAGCTCATCGCCCACTTGCTGCGCAGCTCGCTGGGCACGGTGCGGCCGAAGAGCTGCCGGCCGATGGTCGCCGCGTAGTAGGCGGTGTCGATCCCCTCCTGCACGTCGCCCTTGGTTTCGGCCCAGACCTTCCCCATCTCGCGGGTGGCGGCGCGGGCGATGGCGTCCTTGCGCTCCACCAGCAGGTCGCCGACGGCCTTGAGGATGGCGCCGCGCTCCGGCGCCGGTGTGGCCGCCCAGTCGGCCTGCGCGCGCTTGGCGGCCGCGGCGGCGCGGTCCACGTCTTCCTTGCCGGAGCGCGGCCACATCCCGATCAGGTCGCTCTGCCGCGCGGGATTGCGGTTCTCGAACCAGGTCCCGGTAGA
>DASYJZ010000744.1:0-2867 GCA_035995965.1 Longimicrobium sp.
GGACTGGAGGAGGGCGTACTGCGCGTCCTGCTCCTTGATGCTCACGCTCATCTTGGCGCGCAGCGGCTCGCCGGTGGGCGCGAACAGGTCGAAGTCGATGGCGAGCTGGCTCATCACCCCGGCGATGGAGAGCCCGCCCCACACGAACTTCACCCGCGGCGGGCTGGGCCGGGTGGTGCCGCCGCTGGCCTGGGCCAGGACGAACTGCTCCACCTTCGCCGTCTTCTCGCGCACGTTGCGCGCGACCCCCGGCTCGCCCTCCTCGTCGGCGGTGTCGAACACCAGGTCGAAGGAGATCTCGGTGGAGGCGTTGCCGCTGTACTGCCGCTGCTGGCGGCCGGTGCTCTGCCCCCCCTCGGTGCTGTTGCTGAGGGTGAGCCGCAGCGAGGCGGGGTTGAACTGCACGGGGATCTCCTCCTGCTCGTCGTCGTCCGAGCTCTCCCCGAGCTTCACCAGCTTGGCCTTCTCCAGGATGCTCATGGCCTCACACCGGGTGGTTCGATCTGCCGTGCGTTCCCACGGCGCATCGCCGTCACACCTTCAGCTTCAGCCCCTCGTGGGCGATGGTGAGCTCCTCGATGGCGATCTCGCCGGTCCTGGCGTTGAGCTGCGGGCCGGAGATCTTGGCCGGGAGCCCGCGCGTGAAGGTCCAGGTGCCCAGCACGCGCTGCCCGTCGTTGCTCTTCAGCTGCACGGTGCCGTCGTAGCGGGGGACGGGGACCTGCCCCTCCAGGATCCCCTGCAGCCAGGTCCACAGCGCCGCGTTGACCTTGTTGTCGTCGCCGTAGAACATCCCCCGCTTCAGCACCAGGTTGGCGTACTTCCCGCGCCCCACCCGGCGGATCACGCCGTCGTTGCGCCCGCCCTCCACCAGCTCCTGCACGTCCATCTCGATCTCCAGCCCGGTGCACTCCTGGAAGCCGCCGTCGCAGAGCGCCTCGCCCGACGCGCCGCCTCCCCCGCCTCCACCACCGCCACCGCCGCCACCACCCCCGCCGCCTCCGCCTCCCGTCCCCGCCTTCCCGGACTCGCGGTTGGGGGCACGGCGCAGGGAGATGGAGAAGTTGAAGCTCCCGGCCAGGCGGTGGTCGCCGTCGTCGGCCTTGCCCGCCATCTCACGCCTCCGCCGTGAGCGTCCCGTCGCCCTCGCGCGTCAGGCGCAGGACGATGAACTCGATCGGCTCCACCGGGGCGATGCCCACGTGGCAGATCAGCTTCCCCTCGTCCACCACCTGCCGCGGGTTGAGCGCCTCGTCGCAGCGCACGAAGAACCCCTCGGCGGGGGTGCGGCCGCGGAAGGCGCCGGCGCGGAAGAGCTCGCCCAGGTAGCCTTCCAGCAGCCGGGTGAGCTCGTCGCGCAGCGCGGCGTCGTTGGGCTCGAAGACGGTCCACTGCATCTGCTCCAGCAGCGCGCGGCGGAGCATCGACACCAGCCGGCGCACGGAGAGCTGCCGCCACTGCGGGTCGCCGGAGAGGGTGCGCCCCGCCGTGAGCCGGATGCCGTCGCGCTCGGGGACGAACACGTTCAGCGCGGCCTGGTGCAGCTCGTCGTGGCGCGGGCGGACCACGCGGTCGGTGACGTCCACCGCGCCCACGGCGAGCACGTTGGACGGCCCGTGCTGCACCCCGAAGGCGACCTCCTGCCGCGCCACGATCCCGGCGGCGAAGGCGGCGGGGTTGACGGGGACCAGCGGGTCGCGCGCGTCGTCGGGGCGCGACACCAGCGGCCAGGGGTGGTAGCCCGCCGCCCACATGCTGGAAAAGCCCGCGCGCCACTCCAGGAGCTGGCGCTGCCCCAGCCCCGGCGGCGCGTCCAGCAGCACCACCCAGCGCTCCAGCAGCTCGGTGAGGTCGATCACCGCCTGCTGCAGCAGGCCGATCTGCGCGCGCTCGCCGGGGTCCAGCGGGTCCAGCCGCAGCCCGGTGAGCTCCTCGTCGTGCCCGTCCCCGGGCCGCGGGTCGGGGCAGGTGGACGGAGGAAGGGGCGCGGGGGGCGCCGCCGGCTCCACGCACCGCTCGAAGCGCGGCCCGGCGAGGGAGATGGTGGCGTCGGCCTCGGCGCGCGCGGGGAGCGGCGCGGGCGAGTAGAGGTCGGGAACCACCAGCACCGCCACCTCGTCCACCTCGGCGAGCGCGTGGATGCCGCCGCGGGGCTGCTCGTCGCCCGGCGTCCAGCGCGGGTCGAAGAAGTCTCCGGGAACCAGGTCCGGGTAGCGGTCGCGCCCGCAGGTGAACTGCGGCGCGGGCGCGTCGGCGGGGTCGCGCAGGAAGGGGTCGTCGGGGAGCAGGTCGCTCCCGATCCACGCCGCGTCGGGAAACGCCAGCGCCGACTCGGCGTGGAGGATGGCGCCCACGAAGCGGCGGTGGCGCGGCGAGAGCCCCAGCCGCTCGTGCACCTCCGCGCGGCCGATCCCGTCGGTGGAGCCGTCGGAGAGGTAGAGGGTGGCCTCGACCACCTCGGCGCGCGCGGGGGCGAAGGGGAGCGGCGACTCGAGGACGGCGAAGCGCTCCCGCGACGGCGCGTCGCTGCGCCAGCGGTCGTCCACGTCGGTCAGGAAGCGGAGCAGGGGGACGCCGCCGGGGAGCCAGAGCCGCAGCAGCGTGCCGGCGGCGACCGGCGCATCGGGAAGGAGCACCAGCTCGCCCGGGCCGGCGGAGAGGTACGCCAGCGGCCGCGCGCGGAAGGTGAGCGCGGCGCGCAGCCCGTTCCCCCAGCTCCCCTCGTTCCGCGCGCGCAGGCGCAGCGTGCCCCCCCCGCGCGGCGTGAGCCCGACGACGTCTCCCGCCGCCGTCCCCTCCCCGTTCCGCGCGTCGCCCTCGCCATAGTCGTGGACGATGCGCACCACGTACGCCCGCCGCCCGCCGTT
>DASYJZ010000745.1:0-6100 GCA_035995965.1 Longimicrobium sp.
GGATGGAGCAGTACATGTCCATCTGGATCGATTTCCTCTCGCGCTGACGACGTCGTGTTTCCGCCGACGAGCTTCATTCACCTCGCGCACCAGCTCGTGACGTCCGGAGCGGGCGAGCCGCCGTCCAGCCCGGAGATGACCGCGGCGCGGGTAGGGACGGCACTCGGCCGGTCGTACTATGCGGTGTACCTGCTGGTACGCGCGGAGATCTCGCGACGGCACGGCATCTCGCCGCGTCATCTGCAGCATGGAACCGTATACACGAGGCTTCAGTCGCCCATGGCGAGCGACGACGTGCGCCGGCTCGGCCGTAACCTGGAATGGATGTACACGCTCCGGCAGAAGGCGGACTACGAGTTGGATCCCGACCCGGTGTGGCGTGGACACCTCCAGGATGTCGAGGGAGCCGCGGCAATCGCGCAGACCGCGCTCGAGCTCGCCCGGACAATTCCGCAACTCGACTTCTCCCCTGTCGCCGCCCTGCTCGACCCTCGTGGATGACACCTGCCGCGCCTGACCATCGAACCCGGGGGTAGTTGCCCCGCCGCGGGGTTGCATCCGCGCGGCGTGGAGCCTATATTTCTGCTTCGATCGAGGTTGGCGGGCGCTCTTGGGCGGACCGTCCATCGGAAGTGGGGAGCGGTCGCCCCCGCTTTTTTTGTTGCCGTATCATCCCGACGTTCGCGGCAGATGCCTGAAGAAACGGGCAACGGGCTGGCCGCCGCCATCGCGCGCGGCGTGGAGGCGCTGGGGTACGAGCTGGTGGAGCTGGAGGTGGCGGGGAACCGCGCCCGACCCATCCTGCGCGTCTCCATCGACCGCCCGGACTCGGTGCCCGGCACCCCGGCGATCTCGGTGGACGACTGCACCGCCGTGAGCCGCGCCCTGGAGCCCATGCTCGACGCCCGCGGCGACCTCTCCGAGCGCTACGTGCTGGAGGTCGGCTCGCCCGGCGTGGAGCGCCCGCTGGCGCGGCCGCGCGACTGGAGCCGCTTCGCCGGGCAGGAGGTGTCGGTGCGCGGCCGCGGCACGCTGGCGGGGAAGGCGCGGCGGCTGCAGGGCGAGCTGCTGGGGCTCGAAGGCGGCGAAGGAGGAGAAACGGTGGGGCTCCGGCTCCCCGGCGGCGAGGAGGTGCGCTTCCCGCTCGCCGAGGTGGAGAAGGCGCACCTGGTGTACCGGTGGGGCGGCAGGTGAGCCCGGCGCGGCTCGCCCATCCGCGGATCATTGAACTGACGAGGCCATGAACAACGCGACGAACGTCCTCGCGGCATTCCGCGAGATGACCGCCAACAAGGCCATCTCGCGCGACGAGCTCCACGACCTGATCAAGGACGGCATCCTCGCCGCCCTGGCCAAGCGCTACGGCCCCAACGTGGAGGCCGAGATCGAGATCGACGAGAACACCGGCGCCATCAACATCACCGTGCTGAAGGAGGTCGTCGCCGAGGTGGAGGACTCCTCGCGCCAGACCTCGCTCGAGGAGGCGCGCTGGGACGACCCGGACTTCGAGGTCGGCGACGTGATGGAGGTGCCGGTGGAGTTCGCGCAGTTCGGGCGCAACGCGGTGATGGCCGCCAAGCAGCGCATCCTGCAGCGCGTGCGCGAGGGCGAGCGCCAGAAGATCCGCGACGAGTACGAGCACCGCGTGGGCGAGCTGCTCAGCGGCGAGATCCAGCAGGTGGAGCGCGGCAAGCTGGTGATCCTGCTCAACCGCGCCCGCGAGGCCGACGCCATCGTGCCGTGGAAGGAGCAGAACCCCCGCGAGCGCTTCCGCCAGGGCGAGACCATCCGCGCCGTGCTGAAGAAGGTGGAGGAGACGCCCAAGGGGCCGCGGCTCATCCTCTCCCGCGCCGACCCGCTCTTCGTGGCGGCGCTCTTCAAGCTCGAGGTCCCCGAGATCAACCAGGGGATCGTGGACATCCGCGCCGTCAGCCGCGAGGTGGGCGGGCGCACCAAGCTGGCGGTGAGCAGCCGCGACGAGAGCATCGACCCCGTGGGCGCCTGCGTGGGGCTCAAGGGCTCGCGGGTGCGCGCGGTGGTGCAGGAGCTGGGCGGCGAGCGCATCGACATCGTCCCCTGGCACCCGGACCCCGAGATCTTCGCCAAGCGCGCGCTGGCCCCGGCCCGCGTGGCCAAGGTGATCAGCGACTACGAGAAGCGCACCATGACCGCCATCGTGGACGAGGACCAGCTCTCGCTGGCCATCGGCCGCAACGGGCAGAACGTGCGCCTGGCCTCGCAGCTCATCGGCTGGCAGCTCGACCTGTACGGCTCGCGCGAGTGGCTGGAGCACGGCGCCGAGACCGAGCTCTTCGGCCGCGGCGACGAGGGTGAGTTCGAGTCGGCAGACTTCCCGCTGAACGAGCTCGACCTGCCGCCGGCCACGCTGGCCGCGCTGGCGGCGGCGGGGTACAACACCTTCTACGACATCATCGACCTGGAGCGCGAGGACCTGGTGCGCATCCCGGCCATCGGCACGGCCGACGCGGAGCGCATCGCGCAGCTGATCGAGGAGATGACGGTGGAGGAGGAGGACGCCGGCGCCGCCGCGCAGGCCGAGGGCGTCGAAGCCCCGGCGGCGGACGACGCGCCGCCGGCCGCGGAAGCCGACGCGGAGGCTGCGGCCGAGGCGGATGGGGGCGCGCCGGACGAGGACGGGGAGGCAGAGGGGTTGACACGTGGGGGCGCGGCGGAGAACTTGGCGGCCTCGGACTGATCGCGACATGGGGAGCGCCGGCGACCGACCCGCGCGCCCGGCCCCCCCGCCGGAGCGTGCGCTCATGGACCTCCTGGGGCTGGCCGCACGCGCGCGGGCGGTGGTCCACGGCACCGGCGGCACCCGCCAGAGCGTCCGTGACGGCGAGGTCGCCGGGGTGCTCATCGCGGCCGATTCATCCCCCACGCAGACCAAGAAGCTGGTCCCGCTCCTCGAGGCGCGCGGCGTACCCTACGCCGCGTGCCTTACGCGTGCGGTGATCGGGTCGTGCATGGGGCAGGGCCCCGTGACGGCGTTGGGGATCAAGGACAGGAACTTCGCGCGGCGCGCCCTGGAGCTGGCGGCCGCGCTCCAGAGCCCGCAGGGTTCGTTCGATTCGTAACGGAGGATAGCAGCACTGATGCGTGTCTTCGAAGTCGCCAAGGATCTGAGCGTTCCGGCAGAGGCCCTGGTGCAACTCCTCCGGGAGCTGGACATCCCCGTGCGCAGCCACATGTCGGACATCTCCGACGAGCACGTGGCGCGGGTGCGCACCTGGCTGGAGCGCGAGCGCCGGCTGGGGCACCGCGACGTGGGCGAGGCCGTGGAAGCCGCCATCGGCGACGCGGCCAGCGCGCCGCGCCGCCGCCGCCGCAAGCGCGAAGACCTCCCCGAGGGCGAGGCTGAGCCGGCCGACGCCCCCGAGACGGAGGCCGACACCACCGCGTCGCCGGCCGCCGACGCCGCCGACGCGCTGGCGGGCGATGCCGCCGAGGCCGCGGCCGAGCGCGGCGCCGAGCTGGTGACCGTCGGCGGGCGCGAGCCCACCGGCGTCACCGTGCTGGTCGACACCGCCGCGCCGCCGCCCGAAGAGGCCGCGGCCGAGCCGCCGGCGCCCGAGGCCGCCGCCCCCGCCCCGGCGGAGGCCGCGTCCGAGGCGCCGGCAGCCGCCCCCGAGGCGGAGGCACCGGCCGCCGAGGCGCGCCCGGAGCCGGCGCGCCCCATCTCCGCGCGCCCCACGCCGGCGCGCCCCGAGGGCGGCCGGCAGCTGCGCCCCGACCTGCGTCCCGCGCGCCCCGAGGGGCGCCGCGAGGAGTTCCGCCCCGCCGCGTCGGCCACGCCGGGTGCCGGCGCGCCGCCGCGCGACCGCGGCCCCGCGCCCCCGCCGTCGGTGCGCCCCGCGCGCCCCGGCGCCCCGGCCGACGGCCGCCGCGAGGGCGAGCCGCCGCGCCCCGCGCGCGGCGAGGGCTTCGCGCCCCGCCCGGCGCGCCCCTTCGGGCCACCGACCCCCGCGCGCGCCGGCTTCCCGGCCGCGGGCGCGTCCACCGGCGGCGCCGCCCGCCCCGCCGCGGGCGCGGGTGCGTCTGCCGGAGGCGAGCGCAAGAAGGACAAGAAGAAGGGGAAGAAGGGGAAGGGGTGGGTCGACCAGGAGGCGGTGGACCAGACCTTCCGCAAGACCATGGCGGCCATGGAGTCCGGCGGGCGCAAGAAGCGCCGCGGGCCCCACGTGGACCGCGGGGCGCTCCGCGAGGAGCGCATGGAGGCCGAGAAGCAGCGGCGCGCCGAAGAGGCGCTCACCGTGCGCGTGAACGAGTTCCTGAGCGTGGCCGAGCTGGCGGAGCTGATCGACGTGCCCGCCACGCAGCTCATCGGCTCGGCGTTCAAGAACCTGGGGCTGATGGTCACCATCAACCAGCGGCTGGACTTCGACCAGATCGAGCTGCTGCTGGACGAGTTCGGCTTCACGGCGGTGCGCGAGGAGGAGTACGCCGGCGACCAGGAGGAAGAGGTCGAGGCGGACGCCGAGGAGGACCTGCGCCCGCGCCCCCCGGTGGTCACGGTGATGGGCCACGTGGACCACGGCAAGACCTCGCTGCTGGACTACATCCGCAAGACCAACGTGATCGCGGGCGAGGCGGGCGGCATCACCCAGCACATCGGCGCCTACCACGTGGAGCTGCCGGGCGGCCGGGCGATCTCGTTCCTCGACACCCCCGGCCACGCGGCCTTCACCGCCATGCGCGCCCGCGGCGCCGAGGTCACCGACGTGGTGATCCTGGTGGTGGCGGCCGACGACTCGGTGATGCCGCAGACCATCGAGGCCATCAGCCACGCGCGCAACGCCGGCGTGCCGCTGGTGGTGGCGGTGAACAAGGTGGACCTGCCGGACGCCAACGCCATGAAGGTCAAGCAGGACCTGCTGCAGCACGGCGTGGTGCTGGAGGACTTCGGCGGCGACGTGATGAGCGCCGAGGTCTCGGCCAAGAAGGGGACCGGCATCGACGACCTGCTGGAGCGCGTGCTGCTGCAGGCCGACCTCAAGGACCTGCGGGCCAACCCCAGCCGCGACGCGGTGGGCACGGTGATCGAGGCCCAGCTCGACGTGGGCAAGGGCCCGGTGGCCACGGTGCTGGTGACCAACGGCACGCTGCGCGTGGGCGACCACGTGGCGGTGGGGCTGCAGCACGGCCGCGTGCGCGCCATGCTCGACGAGCGCGGCCGCCCGGTGAAGGAGGCCGGCCCGGCGATCCCGGTGCAGATCCTCGGCCTCTCGGGCGTGCCCGGGGCGGGCGACCAGATGGTGGTGATGGAGCCCGAGCGCGCCACCGAGGTGGCGCAGACGCGGCAGCGGCTGGACCGCGAGAAGCGGATGCGCATCCGCAGCAGCGGGGTGAAGCTCACCGACATCACCCGGATGCTGGCGCGCGGCGACAACGTGACGCTGAACCTGGTGATCAAGGGCGACGTGGACGGCTCGGTGCAGGCGCTCTCGGACTCGCTGGAGCAGCTCTCCACCAACGAGGTGCGGGTGCAGGTGATCCACCGCGGGGTGGGCGCCATCAACGAGAGCGACGTGCTGCTGGCGTCGACCTCGAGCGCCATCGTGATCGGCTTCCACGTCCGCCCCACGGGCGAGGCGCGGCAGGTCGCGGAGCGCGAGGACGTGGACATCCGCCTCTACAACATCATCTACGAGGCGGTGGAAGAGGTCCGCAGCGCCATGGAGGGGCTGCTGGCCCCCGAGCAGCGCGAGGTGATGCTGGGCACCGCGCAGGTCCGCCAGCTCTTCAAGGTGCCGCGGGTGGGCACCGTGGCCGGCTGCATGGTCACCAGCGGCGTGCTGGACCGCCGCGGCCGGGTGCGCCTGATCCGCGACGCGGTGCAGGTGTACGAGGGCGAGCTGGAGAGCCTGAAGCGCTTCAAGGACGACGTCCGCGAGGTGCGCGAGGGCTTCGAGTGCGGCCTGAACATCCGCAACTTCAACGACGTGAAGGTGGGCGACGTCCTGGAGTGCTACCGGGTCGAGGAGGTGGCGCGCACGCTGGTCAGTGCCGCCGCGGACGCCGAGCGCGAAGCGGGGGCGGTGAAAAGATAGTGCCAAGTGCCAAGTGCCGAGTGCTAAAA
>DASYJZ010000746.1:0-21584 GCA_035995965.1 Longimicrobium sp.
CGCGGACGACACCGCGGCCTTCATCATCCTCACCGGCGCGGGGACGGTGGAGAATGCCGTGCAGGCGCTGCGCCTGGCGGCCGACGACTACCTGGTGAAGCCCTTCAACGTCGACGAGGTGCTGCTGGCCTGCGAGCGGGCGCTGGAGCACCGCCGGCTGGTGCTGGAGAACCGCGGCTACCAGCAGCACCTGGAGGCGCGCGTGGCCGCGCAGGCGCGCGAGCTGGAGGGGCTGCTGGTGGACGCGCTGCGCTCCCTGGCCACCGCCATCGACACGCGCGACGACTATACCGGCGGCCACGTGGAGCGCGTCGCCCGCTACGCCGCAGCCACCGGGCGCGAGCTGGGGCTGGCGGGGGCGGAGCTGCGGGCGCTCTGGATCGGTGCGCTGCTGCACGACGTGGGAAAGATCGGGGTGAGCGACGCGATCCTGAAGAAGCCGGGCGCCCTCACCGCCGAAGAGTACGCCGAGATGAAGCGGCACCCCGGGATCGGCGGCAAGGTGATGGACAGCAGCTCGTTCCTGCGCCCCGGCCTCCCCGCGGTGCTGCACCACCAGGAGCACTGGGACGGCACCGGCTACCCGTCCGGCCTGCGCGGCGAGGCGATCTCGCTGCAGGGCCGCATCGTGGCCGTGGTGGACTGCTACGACGCCATCGTCACCGCCCGCCCCTACCGCGGCGCCGCCTCGGAAGACGACGCCCTCGCCGAGATCCGCGCCTGCTCCGGCACCCAGTTCGACCCCGCCGTCGTCGACGCCTTCATCCGCGCCGCGGGCCGCGGCTTCCCCGTCGACCCCGACACGCCCGTGCTCCCGGAGCGGGGCACCCCGACTTGAACACGTGCCGAATCGACCGTAAATTCCAGATGGTTCCGTTTTGCAACCATTGGAGGGAGGATGAGATGGCAAGCCTCACGGTCAAAGGAATTCCCGACGACCTGCTGAGCGCGATGCGCCGCACGGCCCAACGGTACCGCCGTAGCCTGAACAGGCAGGCGATCGTCGCGTTTGAGCACAACGTCCGATCGACGCCTCGCGACCCGGAAGAGGTGCTCGCGCAGCTCGACGCGCTGCACCGGGAGATCGGCAGCGTGCCCCATCTCACGCCCGAGGAGATGGCGGCCGCGATCGACGAGGGTCGCCCGTGATCGTTGCGGACACCAACCTCATCGCATACTTCGTCATCCCGGGTCCTTTCACGGCCGCAGCGAAGGCCGTGTTCGTTAAGGACTCCGACTGGGTTGTTCCCGTGTTGTGGCGAAGCGAGCTGCGAAGCGCCCTCTGGCAGCATCTCCGCGCGTCGCAGTTGACCCTGCCGCAGGCACTCGGCGCGATGCATTTCGCCGAAACGCTCTTCGCCGCACGCGAGTTCGAGGTCGAGTCGGCTCCCGTCCTCTCGCTCGCCGCCGCCTCGAATTGCTCGCCGTACGACTGCGAGTTCGTGCATGTCGCGCAGACCCTGGGGTGTCCGCTGGTGACCGGGGACAAGCGGGTGCTGGCAGCCTTTCCCGGGACCGCGGTGAGCCTGGAAGACTTCGTCCGATGACCTCGCAGTCATCTGCGCCGGACTACGCCGCCGACCTCGAGCTCGCGCTGCGCGCCGTACGCGCGGCGGGCGACGCCGTGCTGCCGGCCTTTCGCGCAGGGCAGGAGGTGCGGTACAAGGCGCCGGACCAGCCCGTGACGGACGCGGACCTCGCGGCGAACCGAATCCTCCACAAGATCCTGCTCGGCGGGCGGCCGGAGTACGGCTGGCTCTCGGAGGAGACGAAGGACACGCCGGAGCGGCTGTCGAAGGCGCGGCTCTGGGTCGTCGACCCGATCGACGGCACCAACTCGTTCGTGGAGGGATACCCGGAGTTCGCCATCAGCGTGGGCCTCGTCGACCGCGGACGCGCGGTGGTGGGGGTGGTGCTCAACCCGGCGACGGGGGAGATGTACCACGCCATCGACGGCGGCGGCGCCTTCCTGAACGGCGCGCGGATCCGCGTTTCCAACACGGACGAGGCGTCGGCGGTGCGGCGGATCGCGGCCTCGCGCTGGGAGATGAGCCGGGGCGAGCTGGACCACTTCCTTTCGCCGTGGCGAGTCTCGCCGCTCGGCAGCACCGCGTACAAGATGGCGAAGGTGGCCGACGGCAGCGTGGACGTCTTCGTCTCCGCCGGGCCGAAGAACGAGTGGGACGTGGCCGGCGCCGCCGTGATCGTCGCCGAGGCGGGGGGGCGCGTCACCGGTCCGGCCGGCGGCGAGCTCCGCTACAACCAGCCGGACCCGGCCTGGCGCGGCATCGTCGCCAGCAACGGCCTGCTGCACGACGCGGTGCTTTCAATGGACCCGTCCGGTCTTGGTCCCTGAATCCTCCCGGCAGAAGCAACAACCTCACGCAGAGGCCGCGGAGCCGCAGAGCAAGCTGAGCCGCGTCTTCCTCTGCGTCTCCGCGGCTCTGCGTGAGATTGCAGTTGCCGAGCCTGCTCGCTACACTGCCTCGTCAGACCCACACCGACGCCGAAAGGGATCCATGTTCCTCCTGTTGTCCAAGTACCTGAAGCCGCTGGACGAGGTGGAGCGGCTGCTCCCCGAGCACCGCGCCTTTCTCGACCGCTTCTACCGCGCGGGGAAGGTGGTTCTCTCCGGTCCGCGCGAGCCGCGCACCGGCGGGGTGATCCTGCTGGACGTGGACAGCGAGGTGGAGGCGATGAAGATCGTGGTGGAGGACCCCTTCTTCACCGAGAAGGTCGCCCACTACGAGTTGATCCGCTTCGGGGTGACCCGCAGCGACCCGCGCTTCGCCGCGTTCGTGGAAGGCGCCGCCGCCTGAGCGCGCCGTGAGCCACCTCGCCGACGTCCGCCTGCGCCGGGAGCGGGTGCCCTCGTTCGAGCGGTACCCGTTCTCGCTTCCGGCCGTGCGCGCGCTGCACCGGCTGGAGCTGCACCCGTCCGTCACCTTCTTCGTGGGCGAGAACGGCACGGGCAAGAGCACGCTGATGGAGGCGATCGCCGTTTCCCTCGGCTTCAACGCCGAAGGCGGCTCGCTCGGCGAGCTGAGCTTCTCCACCCGCGCGTCGCACTCCGAGCTGCACGGCCTGATCGAGCCGCGCCCGCCGCGGCTGAAGTACGGGTTCTTCCTGCGCGCCGAGAGCTTCTTCAACCTGGCGACGGAGATCGAGCGGCTGGACCAGGAGGGATGGTCGGCCGCGCTGCCGAAGAAGGCGATCGACTACTTCGGCGGGCGCTCGCTGCACGAGCAGTCGCACGGCGAGTCGTTCCTCGCCACCTTCCAGCACAAGCTGCACGGTGGCATGCTGGTGCTGCTCGACGAGCCCGAGGCCGCCCTATCGCCGCTGAGGCAGATGAGCTTCCTCACGCTCCTGCACCGCCACGTGCGCAACGGCGCGCAGTTCCTGGTCGCCACCCACTCGCCCATCGTGCTGGCGTATCCCGACGCCTGGATCTACCAGTTCGACCAGGACGGCATCCGCCGCGTGGCGTACGAAGACACCGAGCACTACCGCGTCTACCGCGACTTCCTCGAGAACCGCCACGCCTCGCTCCGCATTCTGCTGGAGGACGAGGAGTAGGAGAATGATCGGTGCGGGATCAGCCAGCCAGGGATCACGCCGGTTCTGGTTGACAGAAGGGCGGGCTGTTCATTAGCCTCCGACGCATCGAATGCGTCACGATCTCGACCTCTGATGGGGTAGAGTATGGATGAAATCCAGGCCACGCGCCGCTCGTGGTACCATCGGCTGCTCCGGGTCCGGCGGAAGTCGCGGCAGGTCGACGCGCCGGTCTCCGAGCGGACCCTGCAGATGATCGATGAGGCGGCGGAGAACTTCAGGCGCGGCAACGTGGGTCCCCCGGTGGATCCCGAACGGTTGAAGCGCCTCGCGTCGTGATCCGTTACTCCCTTGTCATGGGAGTGCCGGAGATGAGGGAGCTGTACGATTACCTTGCGGTTGGCAAAGAGGCCGGAACGCTCGATCAAGATGAGGAAAAGCTGGCAAAGAAGTTCTTCAAGACGCTCGATCTGCTCTCGGCGAATCCATACCACAACTCACTCGAAAGCCACGAAATCGACGCCCTGACCAAGCGTGTCGGTTTCAAGGTATTTCAGTCGTATCTTGAAAACCGGAAGCCGGGCGCAGGGCGGTTGTTCTGGGCTTACGGCCCCGAACGCGGGCAGATCACGGTGCTCGGCCTCGAACCGCATCCGGAGAATACCACGCGCGGATATGCCGGCATCCATCTGTCACGCTTCCCTCCCTGATCTTCGCCGCCGCCGTTCGGTTGAAGAATGGCGCGGAGTCGCTTATAATCCCGGGCTGTCGCGAATCGCGCCCAATCCCGTTCATAACGCCGTGGAGGTGCCCCGTGGCCGGGCATAGCAAGTGGAAGCAGATCAAGCGCAAGAAGGCGATCACCGACAACAAGCGCGCCGCCAACTGGACCAAGCTGATCCGTGAGATCACCGTGGCCGCGCGCGCGGGCGGCGGCGACCCGGCCGGCAACCCGCGGCTGCGCCTGGCGATCGACACGGCCAAGGCCGCGAACATGCCCAACGAGAACATCGACCGGGGGATCAAGAAGGGCACCGGCGAGCTCGAGGGGGTGAACTACGAGGAAATCACCTACGAGGCGTACGGCCCGGCGGGCGTGGCGATCATCATCGAGTCGCTCACCGACAACGGGAACCGCACGGTGGCCGACATCCGCAAGTGGCTCTCGCGCAACGGCGGTAACCTGGGCACCACCGGCTCGGTGGCGTGGATGTTCGACCGCCGCGGCCAGATCGAGGTCGACGCCGGGCGCTACGGCGAAGAGGCGGTGATGGAGGCCGCGCTGGACGCCGGCGCGCTGGACGTGGAGACCGACGACGGCACCTACACCGTGCTCACCGAGGTGGCCGACTTCAACGCGGTGCAGGACGGCCTGCGCGCGGCGGGGATCGAGTGGGACGACGCCGAGCTGGCGATGGTCCCCAAGACCGAGGTGCGGGTGGAGGGCGCCGACGCCGCCCAGTTGATGAAGCTCCTGGACCTGATCGAGGAGCTGGACGACGTGCAGAAGGTGTACACCAACGCCGACCTGGATGTCGACGGCCTCGACGAGGACTGACCCGCGTCCCGCGGACGCCGTGGTGCTGGGGGTGGACCCCGGCACGGCGGTCACCGGCTACGGCGTCGTCGCACGAACCGGCGACGGCGCCGTTTCGCTGCTGGAATGCGGCGTGATCCGCACCCACCCGCGCGCCCCGCTGGCCGAGCGCCTGCGCGACATCTACGAGGGCATCGCCGAGGTGGTCGCCCGCGCCGCGCCCACGGTGCTCGCGGTGGAGAGCGTCTTCTACGCCAAGAACGTGCGCACCTCCGTCGTCCTCGGCCACGCGCGCGGCGTGGTGCTGCTCGCGGGCGCGCTGCGCGGACTCACCGTGGCCGAGTACCCCCCGGCGGAAGTGAAGAGCGCGGTGGTCGGCGCCGGCGCGGCAACCAAGGACCAGGTGGGATACATGGTCCAGCGCCTGCTGCGCCTCAAGGAGCCGCCCCGCCCCCACGACGCGGCGGACGGGGTAGCGGTCGCGCTCTGCCACTGCTTCCGCGGCTACGGCCCCGCCGCGAAGGCCTCCGCCCAGATCGCCGCGCTGCGCATGACCCTCCCCCGTCCCATCCGCCCGGTGCTTCCATGATCGGGTCGCGCCCGGGTCTTACCGCGACGATGCGCGTGACGTTGCGCGCGACGATGCGAGTGAACTCGCGGCTACAACGGCACGCAGTCCGCCTTCGCGGACTCCACGGGCGCGACGACGTCTGTCGCGCGTTCCCGAGCCGGGTCCTTGCGCCGACGTCGTCGCTGTCGACCCTCGCTCCGCCGCACGCCGCCCCCCACGGTGTCGTCCTGAGCGCGGCAGCGGCGCCGATGCCGGCTTGCGTCGTCTTGTCGATGTCGTCTCCGGCGAAGCTCTCTCCGCTGCCCGCCGCCCCCCACGGTGTCATCCTGAGGCCCGAACGCGCTGACCCCTCCGTCGCGCCGATCTCCGCAGGGCCGAAGGATCTAGCCGGAGAAACACGTGGCCCGGGCGCGGCAGCGGCGCCGATGCCGGCCAGCCTCGATCCCCATCCACCGACATCGACATGATCTCGCGCATCCGCGGGGAGCTGGTGCTGCGCGACCTGGAGCGCGTGGAGGTGATGACCCAGGGCGGCGTCGCCTACGAGGTCTTCATCCCCACGACGGTGTTCGAGCGGCTGCCGAAGCTCGGCGAGCAGGTGACGCTGCGCACGTGGCACGTGGTGCGCGAAGATGCGCAGATGCTCTTCGGCTTCCTGGAAGAGGTGGAGCGCACCGTCTTCTCGCGGCTGCTGGCGGCGAGCGGCGTGGGCCCGCGGCTCGCCGTCGCGCTGCTCTCGGCGATGAGCGCGGAGATGCTGGTGCGCGCCGTCCGCAACCGCGACGTGGCGGCGCTCACGGCCGTCAGCGGGGTGGGGAAGAAGACCGCCGAGCGCATCGCCATCGAGCTCTCCAACAAGCTCGACGACCTGGCCTTCGCGCCGTCCGCACTCTCGACGCGCGTCCCCGGCGTGGAGGAGGCCCTGCGCGCGCTGGTCGCCCTCGGCATCACCCAGGGCGACGCCGACCGCGCCGTCCGCGGCGCCATCTCCGAGCACGGCGGCAGCCTCACCGCCCCCGAGCTCATCCGCCACGCCCTCGCCCGCGCCACGTCGAAGTAGCGCGGATCATCACGGCTTTCGACGCGAGTGGATGATGAAGATCCGGTTCGACCGCGACCTCTTCGAGCGCGACGTCCGGCGGTCCCGGGACGGGGAGCTGATGGAGCAGGCCGTGGGGCTGGACGTTCGCCTGCTCTGTGGCGCGGTTGCGCTGATGCTCTTCGGGATGACGCTGTGGACGGGTCTCAGGGCGACTCTGATCTTCAGTCCGATCCCCCTGGCACTGGGCGCGCTGGCGGTCTTCGGGTGGCGGGTCGCCGTGGTCGATCCCGAGGCCTCCAGGCGCTTCCACGAGCTCGCGGACCCGGTCCGCGAACTCCCCGCCGACATGCTGTCGAAGGCGCCGGGCCGCGAACGTCCCCGTCCCTGAGGCGCGCGGCCGCCACCCGGATTCGAGAGGGAGAAGTGGGAACCATCATCCGGCAGGTCCGGCCGTCGATTCGTCTGCTCTGCGCCGGGGTCGGCGGGTTCCTGCTCAGCGGCGCGGTCGTCTACTTCCACGCCTACGGCCTGGCTGGCGCCGCGCCGCTCGTGCTGGTCGGCGGCATCCTCATGGCCGTGGGAACGATCGGCGGACTGGAGGAGGATGCGGAGCCAGCCGAGTCGCCGCGCTTCCACGAGCTCGCAGACCCGTCGCGCCCACTCGCCGCGGGTAATCGTTTGACGGCCACGCGCAGGCACACGGACGCCGGCGTGCTGCCGCCTGGCGCCGCCCCTTCGAGAGACTGGAGGTGAGAGACACGATGCGAAGAGAGAAGCGAGACGAGTTCGGACTTCCCGCCGGGCAGGTAGCGGGCTTCGCGGTCCTGTTTGCCGCGCTGCTGGCGTCGTTCTTCATCTTCCCGGGCAACATCGAGCTCGTCTTCGGGCTGGTGATGGCGGCCGCGGGCGCCGGCAAGCTGGTCATCAAACATCTCGAAGCCCACCCGAACGACGAGCTTCCGCCCGCCTCCGCCGCGTTCCGCGCGCTCGCGGACCCGACGCGCCCGCTCACCGAGCGCGATCCGATCTCGATCGCGCCGCCGCAGCCGGCACTTCCAGCCGAAGCCGAGCCCCGCGCGGGCTCCTGAAGCGTCTGCGCATGGAACCGAGAATCGTCGACGGGATGAAGGTGGTCGAGGTGGAGCCCGGCACGCCGCTGCCGCCGGGCGTGCCGCCATCGGCGGAGCGCTGCGAGCTGACGGAATCAACCCGTTTTTCGCCGGCCAGGAGGCCGTGGGCGATCGCCGCGGGCGTGCTGGGCGCGCTGGGTTCCATCGCCTGAAGACGCTCACCGGCTGGGGGATGGTCCCTCTGGTGATGTCGCTGGCGCTGCTCTACCGCGCGCTCTTTGCCAACACCATGCCGACCGTGACTCCGTCGCCGACCGGCCGCTACCTCGCCTACGACGACAGCATCCCGCACGCGGAGAGCGGGATGGAGGTCGCGAGCCGGTACGCAGCGCTGGTGTTCGGCGTCGTGATCATCGGGGGTCCGCCACGGCCGGATCCGCTCGACTCCGAGACCGAACACGCGTCGCAAGACGACGATGCGCGCGCCTGCCGTCCCCTGTCCCCCATCCGTCGTCCCCTGTAGTTTCCCGGCAGTCACCCGAAGCTCTCCCGCAGCCCCCGGACGCCGCACTTGGACCCGTCGCCCCGCTCCGAGATCACCACGCCCGAGGTGCTGGGCGACGACGAGACCGCGGAGCTCAGCCTGCGGCCGCAGCGGCTCGCGGAGTTCATCGGGCAGCCGAAGACCAAGGAGGCGCTGAAGATCGCCATCGACGCAGCCCGCAACCGCGCCGAGCCGCTGGACCACGTGCTCCTCTACGGACCGCCAGGGCTGGGCAAGACGACGCTGGGGCTGCTGATCGCCCGCGAGATGGGCGTGAACATCAAGCTCACCAGCGGGCCGGTGCTGGAGAAGCCGGCCGACCTGGTGAGCACGCTCACCAACCTCACCGAGGGCGACGTCCTCTTCATCGACGAGATCCACCGCCTGCGGCCGATCATCGAGGAATTCCTCTACCCGGCGATGGAGGACTACCGCATCGACATCCGCCTGTCGGAGGGGCCGCACGCGCAGACCATCACCATGCCGGTGCCGCGCTTCACGCTGGTGGGCGCCACCACGCGCTTCGGCCTGCTCACCCCGCCGATGCGGGCCCGCTTCGGGATCGTGCAGCGGCTGGACTACTATCCCGTGGACCAGCTCGCCTTCATCGTGGCGCGCACCGCCGAGATCCTGGGGGTGCAGTGCACGGTGGAGGGGGCGATGGAGATGGCGAAGCGCGCGCGCGGCACCCCGCGCGTGGCCAACCGCCTGATGCGCCGCGTGCGCGACTACGCCCAGGTGCGCGCCGACGGCATCATCGACACCGACGTCGCCGATGCGGCGCTCAAGATGCTCGAGGTCGACGAGTTCGGCCTCGACGAGATGGACAACCGCGTGCTGCGCTCGCTGATCGAGCACTTCGGCGGGGGGCCGGTGGGGCTCGGGACGCTGGCGGTGTCGATCGGGGAGGACCAGGGGACGCTGGAGGAGGTGTACGAGCCCTTCCTGATCCAGAACGGCTTCCTGATGCGCACCCCGCGCGGCCGCGTGGCCACCGCGCTCGCCTACCGCCGCTTCGGCTACGCACCGCCGGTGGACGGCCGCGACCTCCCGCCGCCGCCCACGTTGTTCGATGCGTGAGGGTGCGCCTCACGTGCCTCACCGTGGGAATATGCGAGTAAACTCGCGGCTACAACGGCACACAGTCCGCCTGCGCGGACACCAACGGCCGACGCCGCGTTTTCGGAGCAGGAGCGCCGACCCCTCTCGGGGCTATGTCATCCTGGGCGCCGCCGCGGCGCGTGACCGTCGTCTGCGCCGAGGCATGGCGGCGGCCGAAGCACCTGTAGCCGCGGACGCGACGATACACGGCCGTTGTGCGTGGACGATGCGAGTAAACTCGCGGCTACAACGGCACACAGTCCGCCTGCGCGGACACCAACGGCCCACGCCGCGTCTTCGGAGCAGGAGCGCTGACCCCTCCCCGGGCCATGTCATCCTGAGCGCCGCCGCGGCGCGTAGCCATCCGCCGCATCGAGGCATGGCGGCGGCCGAAGGATCTATATCCGCGGTCGCGACACCCTCCGCGCCGTTGCACCGCCACCGGCCGCAGGCATGACTACCCGCGGCCTCCGCACGTCGGACTACGACTTCGACCTCCCGCCGGACCGCATCGCGCAGGCGCCCGCCGAGCGCCGCGACGCCAGCCGCCTGCTCGTGGTCGACCGGGCGACGGGCACGCTTGCCCACCGCGTCTTCTCCAATCTCGTCGACTACATCCCCGCCGGCGACGCGCTGGTGCTGAACGAGACGCGCGTCTTCCCCGCGCGCCTGCTGGGCAAGCGCGCGAGCGGCGCCGAGGCCGAGGTTCTGCTGCTGACGCCGCAGGGCGGGGAAGAGAAGCTGTGGACGGCGCTCGTCCGCCCCGGCGCCAAGCTCAAGCCCGGCCGCACGGTGGAGGTTGCCCCGGACCTCTCCGTCGAGATCGTGGAGAGCACCCCTGGCGGCGAGCGGATCGTGCGCCTGCACACGCCGCTGTCGCTGACGGAGGCGCTCGACCGCTACGGCGAGGTGCCGCTCCCGCCCTACGTGCAGCACCGCGCGACGGAGGAGGACCGGGAGCGGTACCAGACCGTCTACGCCCGCGAGCGCGGCTCCGTGGCCGCGCCGACGGCGGGGCTGCACTTCACCCCCGAACTGCTGGCGGCGCTGGAGGCGAAGGGCGTGCGCACTGTGCGCCTGGTGCTGCACGTCGGCGTCGGCACCTTCCGCCCTGTCGAGACGGACGACCCCGCCGAGCACCGCATGCACCGCGAGTGGTACCACGTCCCCGCCGAGGCCGCGGCGGCGCTGAACGAGACGCGCGCCGCCGGCGGCGCCATCTGGGCCATCGGCACCACGGTGACGCGCACGCTGGAGACGGTGACTGATGAAGCTGGCGTCGTACACGCGGGGGAGGGGTGGACGGACATCTTCATCCGCCCGCCCTACCGCTACCGCGCGGTGGAGCACCTCATCACCAACTTCCACCTGCCGCGGTCGACGCTGCTGATGCTGGTTGCGGCGTTCGCGGGCTACGAGCTGATGATGCGGGCGTACCGCGAGGCCATCGACGCCGGCTACAGGTTCTTTTCTTACGGCGACGCGGTGCTGATTGTGTAGCGTCGCTGGCGCTCAGCAAAAGGTGGTCTCAATCATCCGGCCCTGAACGGACCATGCTACATGCTTCCAGCCGGAGGGGGAGAACGACGGTCGTCACTCGGTCGCGGGCAACGGAAGCTGAAACCTCCACGGGCCGACGGTCGAGTCTGACTCCACGGATGATGTAGAGTCCCGGGGGCAGGGCTTGAAAGCTGAAGCCGCCAAGGCTGTCCGTGAGCGCCCTCGCAGTGGACCGGCCCGACAGGCGAATCATCGTACCCCCTAGCGCGGTGCCCACCTGTGCGTCGATGGCGACGCCGACGAGCGCGGCATCGTGTCGCGCCACCGCGCCGACTACAGGCATCCGGGGCGCGGGGCCGCTGCGGTCGGTCTGCAGCGTGTCACAAACCTCGGCTTGCGACGGAATGAGCAGCAGCGGGTCGCTGTGATGGCCCGAAGTGGCGCATGCAGCCGCCGAAGCCAGCGCAAACAGGAGCGCGAATCGCCACATCGTCGTGGATCCTCCAGCACAGGGCAGGGGAGGCCGACCTCGTCGTCCGGCAACGGATTGCTCTGCTATCCGCTCTCATCCACCCGCAACCGCTCCTCGAGCGCAGCATCCGGTGCGACGAAGAGCGTCTTCGCGTGGCTCACCATTACGCGGCCGGGTGGGGCGCCGCGCGGTTTGCGGACGTGCTTGCGGCGGGTCCAGTCGACGGCGACGGTGCCGGACGAGCGCGCCTTGCTGTGCAGCGCCGCCAGCGTCGCCGCCTCCTCCAGGTCGCGCGCGGGGGGCGCGCCCTCCTCCGACCAGCGCAGGACCACGTGCGAGCCGGGGACCTGGCGCGCGTGCATCCACACGTCCTCGGGGCCGGCGTGGCGGAAGGTGAGCTGGTCGTTTTCCTTCGATCCCTTGCCCACGCGCACCTCCAATCCGCCCGACGTGCGGTAGGCGCGGTACGGCTTGCGCTCACCGTCGCGCGCGGGGCGGCCCTTCGGCTCGCGCTGCTCCTTCCGCACCAGCACGCCCTCCAGCCACGCCGGCGGCGCGCCCGCCTCGATCGCGGCGAGCGCGCCCTCCCACCGCGCCGCCTCCTGTTGCGCGCGCTCGATCAACTCGGGGAGCCGCTCCTCGGCGCGGGTCCGGCGGCGGGCCTCGTCGTAGAGGCGCTCGGCGTTCTCATGCGGCTTCAGCGCCGGGTCCACGGGGATGCGCAGCTTGCGGCCCTCCTCGTCGAACACCGTCACCTTCGCGGCGCCGGGCTGGATGCGGCCGACGTTCGACAGCAGCAGATCCGCCTGCCGCCGCAGCCGGTCCGCCTGGCCGAGCGTGGACCGCTGCTCGTCCAGCCGCTCCAGCCTCTTCCGCACCGACTCCAATCGCCGGCCCACGCGCGCCATCAGCGCGGCACGCTCGCGCTCGTCAGCGCCGGCCGCCGTCTCCACTGCAGCGGCGGCAAACGCAGCTAGAAGCGAGTCGAAGCGACGCGATGCAACGCCATCCAATGAAAATGGATAAGGCTGAACACGGGATGATGATTCGAGCAACACCGGCTCGGTCGATGGGCGCGTCCGCATCGCCCACCAGCGGACGAAGGCGGCTTCCAGCGCCGTGTGTTCGTCCGTCTCCGCGGCGGCGCCGAGGAGGGCGGCGGCGTTGATGGGGCTCGCGCCGGCGAAGTGACGGAGCAGCTCGCTGCGGCGCTCGGCCGGGAGGATGGGCGCGAGGTGCGCGGTCCACTCGGCGCGCGCCTCGGCCTCCGTCACGCCCGGCGCGCCGAAGCGGCGCTGGGGTTCGGGGGCGCGGTAGACCTCGCCGGGGTAGAGGGTGCGCCCGCCGGCCTCGCGGCTGCGCAGTGCGGAGACGATGCGGCGGTCGGCGGCGTCCACCAGCAGCGCGTTCCACTGGTTGGTGTGCAGCTCCACCACCAGCGCCCGCGTGCCGCCGCGGAAGCGGTTGCCCTCGTGCAGGTCGATGCGCAGCAGCCGCTCGTCGTCCGGCGCGTGGACGCGGCCGATGCGCGCGTCGGGGGCGCGGCCCTCGAGCTCCGGCGGGCGCGGGACCAGGCGCACCCAGCCGCGGGTGGGGTGCAGGTCGAAGCGCAGCGCCTCGCCGCGGTCCAGCAGCAGCGTGGCCGAGAGGTCGGCGTCGAAGATCGGGTTGGGATGCACCGCGCGCCCGGCCAGCACGGTGCCGAGCTCGGCCGCCAGGGCGCGGACCAGGGGGGGATCGAAGCGGAGGGCGTTTGACACCCGGGGAACTTCTCGGTAGCTTCCGGGCACGTCAACCCGCTGACCACGGACATGGTTTTCGGCCCGGCGGCGCCCTTACAGGCCGGGCCCGGGAGATTGGGAAATGTCCACACAGCGCGGGAACGGCGTGCGGAGGGTCACTGTGCCCGACCTCCGCGAAATGAAGCGGCGTGGCGAGAAGATCGCCGTACTGACCGCATACGACTACCTCTTCGCCCGGCTCGTGGACGGCGCGGGGGTAGACGTCGTGCTAGTCGGCGACTCGCTCGGCCAGGTGGTGCTCGGCCTCGACAGCACCCTCCCCGTCACCCTCGACGACATGATCCACCACGCGCGCGCCGTGCGCCGCGGAGTGGAGCGCGCGCTGCTCGTTGTCGACCTCCCCTTCCTCACCTACCAGGTCACCCGCGAGGACGCCGTCCGCAACGCCGGACGCGTGCTCCAGGAGACGTGCGCGTCCGCCGTGAAGCTGGAGGGCGGCTCGCCGGCAATCGCCGAGACGGTGCGCACGCTGGTGGAGGCGGGGATCCCGGTGATGGGCCACCTGGGCTTCACCCCGCAGTCGGTGAACGTAATCGGGGTGAAGGTGCAGGGGCGCGACGGCGGCGGCCGCGAGCGGCTGCTGGCCGAGGCCAGGCGGCTGGAGGAGGCCGGCGCCTTCTCCATCGTGCTGGAGCTGGTGCCCGGGGCGCTGGCGGAGGAGATCACCGCGTCGTTGGAGATCCCGACCATCGGCATCGGCGCGGGCGTCGGGTGCGACGGGCAGGTCCTGGTGCTGCACGACATGCTGGGGCTGAACGCCGGCTTCCAGCCGAAGTTCCTGCGTCGCTTCGCCGAGGTGGGCGAGCTGGCGTCGGCGGGGGTCGGCTCGTTCGTGCAGGCGGTGAAGGGCGGCGAGTACCCCGGCGCGGAGCACACCTTCGAATGAGCGTCGAGGCGATCGCCGCCGTGGCGGGCATCGACGCGGCCGCTGCGGAGTGCGCCGAGGAGGCGGGCCTGATGCTCGTCCGCACGAAGGGGGAGGTGCGCGCGTGGGTGGCGGCGCAGCGCGCGGCGGGGCTGCGCGTCGGCCTGGTGCCGACGATGGGCTTCCTGCACGAGGGGCACCTTTCGCTGGTGGACCGGGCGCGCGAGCTGGCGGACGTGGTGGCGATGTCCATCTTCGTGAACCCGCTGCAGTTCGGGCCCACGGAGGACCTGGAGCGCTACCCGCGGGACCTGGAGCGCGACCTGGCGCTGGCGGCGGGGCGGGGGACCGCGCTGGTGTTCGCCCCGTCGGCGGCGGAGATGTACCCGGGCGGCGAGCCGCGCGTCTCCATCGTCCCTGACGAGGAGGTCGGCGGGCGGCTGGACGGTGCGAGCCGGCCGGGGCACTTCCGGGGCGTGCTGACGGTGGTGGCCAAGCTGTTCGGCATCTTCACCCCCGACGTGGCGGTGTTCGGACAGAAGGACTGGCAGCAGGCCACGCTCATCGCGCGCATGGCGGCGGACCTGGACCTCCCCGTCCGCGTGGAGGTCGCGCCCATCGTGCGCGAGGCCGATGGCTTGGCGATGAGCTCGCGCAACGTGTACCTTTCGCCCGCCGAGAGGGCGTCCGCGCGGGCGCTCTCGCGCGCGCTGGAGCGGGTCGGCGCGCTGTACGCCGCGGGCGAGCGCGACGCCGGCGTGCTGCGCGCCGCGCTGTGGGACGGGATCTCGGTCCCGGGGGTGGAGCCCGAGTACGCGGAGGTGGTGGACCCCCGCACCCTCGGGCCGGTGGAGAGGGCCGGCGGCGGCACCCTGTGCGCCGTGGCGGCCCGGGTGGGGAAGACGCGCCTGATCGACAACGCGCTGCTTCCCCCGGACGTGTGATCACGACAGCCCAGAGGATCGACTCATGTACCGCACGATGTGCAAGTCGAAGATCCACCGGGCCACCGTGACCGGAGCGGATCTGAACTACGTGGGGTCCATCACCATCGACCCCGTGCTGATGGAGGCCGCGGACCTGCTGGAGTTCGAGCAGGTGGCCGTGGTGAACGTGAACAACGGGTCGCGCTTCGAGACCTACGTGATCCCCGGCGAGCCCGGCCAGGGCGAGATCTGCCTGAACGGGGCGGCGGCGCGGCTGGCGCACCCGGGTGACAAGGTGATCGTAATCAGCTACGCGCAGTACAACGAGGCGGAGATGGAGACGTATCGCCCCGTCTTCATCTTCGTGGACGACCAGAACCGCATCAGCCGCGACGGGGTGCGCGCGGTCGGCGCCTGACGAGCGCACTTCTGCTTCGGTAGATGCGGTCGATAGATTGGACGCGATGCCTCGGCGGCCGACGGGCGCCGGGGCATCGCCGCGCGCATGGATCGCGGGTGCCTGCCGCGAGCTTTTGTGTGGAATTTGCGAGTAAACTCGCGGCTACAACGGCACACAGTCCGCCTGCGCGGACTCCATTTCGGTGCTTCGCGGGCGACGCCGTGGGTCCTGATGTTCGATGAACGGGCCGGGTCTTCCAACTTCTCCTCGTAAATGGGCCGCACCAACTTCATCGATCCCGTGGCGTTGTCGCCGCTCGTCCGCGAGGCGGCGGAGGGGCGGCTGCCGGCGTGGACGAAGGCAAAGCCGACGCGGCGCGAGCACATGGCGCGCGTCGCCGGGCTGATGCGCGCGTGGGCGTCTGCCCTCGGGCTGCCGGCGGACCAGGTCGCGCGCTGGTCCGCCGCCGGATACCTGCACGACGCGCTGCGCGACGCCCCGGCGGACGAGCTGCGGCCCCACGTTCCGGCGGACTTCCGCGAGTTGCCGGGGAAGCTGCTGCACGGTCCTGCCGCCGCCGCACGCCTGGAGGGTCAGGCGGACGACGAGCTGCTCGACGCCATCCGCTGCCACACGCTGGGCTGCCCGCGCTTCGGCACGCTGGGGCGCGCGCTGTACCTGGCGGACTTCCTGGAGCCCGGCCGCACCTTCTTGCCCGGGTGGACGGAGTCGCTGCGCCGCCGCATGCCGGACGAGATGGATGCCGTGCTGCGCGAGGTGGTCGACGCGCGCATCGGCCACGTGGAGGAGAACGGCGGCATCCTGCACCCGGAGACGAAAGCCTTCCATGCCCAGGTCCAGGCCGAAGCGCGGTAGCGCCGCGTCCGCACCCCGTGCGCGCGGCGGCAAGGGCGGCGCGAAGGCGAGCCGCTGGCAGACCCTCGGCCTCTTCGTGACGCTGCTCGCCGTCGCGGCGCTGGTCGGCTCACTCGCGTGGGGCGTGTGGGAGCACTTCCGCGCGCCTTCGGCCGCGGCGCCCGCTCAGGCACCCGCGGCGAGCACGCGGCGCCCGGCCGCGCCGGCTGGGCGGGTGCGCGTTCAGGTGCTGAACGCTACGCCCACGCACGGCCTCGCGCGCGTCGCCACCAACGTGCTGCGCGACCACGGCTTCGACGTGGTGGAGACCGGCAACGCGCCGCGCGGCACGCCCCCGGCGTCCGTCGTCTTCGACCGCGTCGGCAATCTCGCGGCGGCACGCCAGGCCGCGGACGCGCTCGGCATCACCCGCGTGGAGGCGCGCCGCGATCCGGGGCTGCTGCTGGACGTGACGGTGGTGCTGGGAAGCGACTGGCGGGCGCCGGCATCCACGAATTGAGCGCGGACTGCGGGCGCTTGCTGGGTACGGCCGAGACCGGTAACATTCTTCCCATGAGCACCGCACGCTTTCCGAGCTGCTGCGCCTGAGCGTGGCCGAGCGCATGCAGTTGGTCGAAGATCTCTGGGACAGCGTTGCAGCCGAGGCGAACGCCGATCCTGACCGGCTGCCGATGAGCGAGGTGCTCCGCCGCTCCGATGCTTACCGCCGGAACCCGGGCGCCGCGATTCCGCTGGAAGAGGCGCTGGAGAGAATCGAGCGTTCTCTCGGGTGAGCCGCGCGTGTACCGCTCATCATCTGGCCCGTCCTGCTCCGCCGATTTCCCTACGCAGTCTTCTTCGAGATTCACGACTCCGACGTGGTGATCCTCGCGTGCCTCCACACGGCGCGCGATCCCGAGGACTGGCAGAGGCGCGTCACCCGGCCCTAGCCCGCTGCCCAATCCGCCTGTCATGAAACCCAATCTGCTTCCACCGAGCGCCGAGCTGCGGTCGCTGCTCGGCCAGGCGGACATCTACCTCATCGACCAGCTGCTCCGGGGGCGATTCGACGGGCGGCGGCGGGTGCTCGACGCCGGGTGCGGCGACGGGCGCAACCTGGTCTACTTCCTCCAGCGCGGCTTCGAGTGCTTCGGCATCGACCGCGATCCGGCAGCCGTCGCGCACGTCCGCTCGCTGGCGGCGCAGCTCCCGGGCGACGCGCCCGCCGACAACTTCGTCGTCGGCGAGCTGGACGGACTGCCGTGGGGCGACGGGAGCATGGACGCGGTGGTGTGCAGCGCCGTCCTCCACTTCGCGGCGGACGAGGCGCACTTCGGGCGGATGCTCACGGAGATGTGGAGGGTGCTGGCGCCGGACGGGCTGTTCTTCGCGCGGCTGGCGTCGAACATCGGGCTGGAGGCGCGAGTGGGCGCGGCGGGGAGGCGGGTGCGGCTGCCGGACGGGAGCGAGCGCTTCGTGGTGGACGAGGCGATGCTGCTGGCGTGGACGGAGCGACTGGGGGGGCGGCTGCTGGACCCGCTGAAGACCACCAACGTGCAGCAGCAGCGGTGCATGACCACGTGGTGCCTGCTCAAGCCGGCCTGACGCCTCCCGATCCGCCGCATCGCGCCGCGTGTCGCGGGGACGTAGGTTGCGCACCATGAACATCGAGAACGTGTCCGACACCGCGCGCTGGGTCGCGGTCTACCGGGCGATGGAGACGGAGCGGCCGGACGCGCACTTCCACGACCCGTGGGCCCGCCGCCTGGCGGGCGACAAGGGCGAGGCGATCATGCGCGCCATGCCCGACGGCGAGCGGGCGGCGTGGTCGATGATCGTGCGCACGGCGGTCTTCGACGAGATGATCCTCACCTCCATCCGCCAGCACCGCGTGGACCTGGTGCTGAACCTGGCAGCGGGGCTGGACACCCGCGCCTGGCGCCTGGAGTTCCCCGAGTCGCTGCGCTGGGTGGACGTGGACCTGCCGGAGATCCTGGACCACAAGCTGGAGGTCATGCAGGGCGAGCAGCCACGCTGCCGCTACGAGGCGGTCCGTGCGGACCTCACGGACGCGGGCGTGCGCGAGGAGCTGCTCTCACGGTTGGGCGGGGAGTCGGAGCGGGCGCTGGTGGTGAGCGAGGGGCTGCTCGTGTACCTGAGCGTGGCGCAGGTGGGCGCGCTCGCGCAGGCGCTGTACGAGGCGCCTGCGTTCCAGTGGTGGCTCACCGACCTCGCCAGCCCGCGCCTGCTGAAGTGGATGCACAAGCGGTGGAGCAAGCACGTGGGGCAGGGCAACGCGCCCTTCCGCTTCGCCCCCGCCGAGGGCTCGTCGTTCTTCCAGCGCTACGGCTGGCGCGAGGTGCACTGGCGGAGCACGCTGGACGAGGCCCGCCGGCTGCACCGGGAGATGCGGGGGATGTGGCTCCGGCGCCTGGTCATCAAGCTCTTCCTGGCAAAGAGCTCGGACGACTACCGGCGCTTCTCCGGGTACCTGCTGCTCACCCGGGCCTGAAAACAGGTTCGTCTCACGCTGAGACGCGGAGCCGCAGAGAGCGCACCGGGCTTCTCTGCGGCTCTGCGTGAGACGATCTTTCCCCGGGATCAGGGGACCACGCGGTAGAGCGAGCCCCCCGCCATGATGTACGCCGTCCCGCCCACGAAGGCCGCCCGGTCGGTGTCGCTCCCCGGGCCGAGCGCCTCGGCGGCTCCTCCAGGCGCGGCGATGTACTGCACCCATCCCAGGTCCGGCGTGAGCACGCGGAACACGAGCGTCCCGTCGGCCGCCAGCGCCTCGGGGGCTCCGCGGTAGGTGGCGAGCCGCTGTGCCGCGCCGGTCGCCGTGCGGCGATAGACCCCGCCCGGATCGCCGTACGCCACCCACCCGTTGGTCACCAGGTACGGCAGGTACGAGAAGGGCAGCCCGCTCGTCACCGTCAGCGTGTCCGTGGCGGTGGGCGTGCGCAGCACCACCGCCTGGTGCGCTCCGTTGTTCGGGTCCGCCATGAGGAACACGACGTTCGTCCCGTCGGTCGCCGGGTTCCAGTGGATGTAGGGGAACACCGAGCTGGCCACGGTGGCGTTACCGCTGGCCGTGTAGAGATGGACCGCGTTCGGCGTGCCGGTGGTGGAGTACGCGACCGCGCCCGCGGCGGTGAGGCTCGCGTACGGCCGCACGTTGGCGGCAACGTCGGTGGTCGTGTTCGCTGCGAGGTCGCGCAGCCGCAGCGTCACGTTCTCGATCCAGAGCGCGTAGCTCCCCGCCACCCGCAGCGTCCCCTCGGGGCTGAAGTACCCGATGATGGTGGAGGTCCCGCCACGCCAGTCGTAGACCGTGCCGGAATGCAGCTCCTGGGTCCGCGTGGCGTACACGACGCCGTAGGGCGTGAGGTACGCCGCGTCCACCAGCGATCCGGCCGGTGCGGTCGCCACCGGCTGGTCCGTGCCGCTGGCCTGGGCGCGGATGAAGAGCCGGACGGGCGTGAGCGGGGCGACGCTGTCCATCCACAGCACGCGCGTCGCGTCCACGTCCAGGATGATGCCGGGCACCCGCGTCACCAGCTGTAGCCGGTTGCGCGGGATGACGGTGGCCGTGAAGGTGACGGGCGCGGCGCCGGCGATGGAGGCCTGCACGCTCTGGGTGCCCGGCGTCGTGCCCAGCGTCCACGCCGTGCGCGCGGTGCCGTCGGCGCGGGTCACGGCGGTCGCGGGCGACACCGTACCGCCGCCCGATGGCGTGAAGGTGACGGTGACGCCCGGGACGGGGTTGCCGAACCCGTCGCGCACGACCACCGTCAGCGAGTCGGCCACCGTCCGCCCCGCCGTGTCGGAGCGTGTGGCGCTGCCCACGATGGTCACCGACGTGGGCGCGGCGGGCGACGCGGTGGCCCGCGCCGTGTCGGCGAGCGCGGTGCCGGTCCCCGAGGTCGGGACCAAGCGCGCCTCGAGCTTCTGCTCGCCGACGGTGCCGCCGAGCGTCCACGTGGTGCGGGCGAGGCCCTGTGCGTCGGTGGTGACGGTCGACGCGCCGACGGAGCCGGCGCCGGTGAGCACCGTGAAGCCCACCACCTGGCCCGAGAGGGGGCGTCCCCGCGAGTCGCTGACCTGCGCGGCGACCGGTGCCGCGAGCGCCGCACCCGCCGTCCCCGTCTGCGCGTCACCCGCGGTGATGGCGACCGCCGCCGGGGTGCGCGACTGCGAGCCGGTGCCGTCCTTGCACGCGGGGAGCAGCGCCGCCGCCAGCATCAAACCCGCCGTGGCCAGTCGCATCCTGTGTGTCATCGTCGCGCTCGATGATGGGGGGCCTTCTTCGCGCGGGAACGTGAATCGCGTGTTCCAGCCGTCTGCCGCGCCGCCTAACGATGCGGCCGTGGTGAGGTTCGCTCAATCCCACGCTCGGAACCGGCCCTGCGGCGCAGCGCTGAGAATCTGCCGGCGCGAGACGGGTCTGCCGAGGCGCGGGATCGCCGGATCCGCTGTAGTCCCGACGATCTCGGCTGCACCACGTCACGCAGTCCAGGCCCCACTTCGTCCATGGCCTGTGTGCACGGTGGGGGATGATAAAAAATTGACGAGGGAGCACGAGGGAGAGTGAAGACGCGGTACCGCCTGCTCGGCGTGGACGGCGAGCGCTACGACAGCGCGGAGCCGGGGACGCTGGGCGGCAACCGGAAGGCGCGAATCTACGGCCGGTTGGACTGCGGCTCCGCCCGCGCGGCGCTGTCACGCGGCTACGCGGCGCACCGCGTCTTCTTCGCGGACGAAGCCGCGGCGGTCGCGGCCGGATACCGGCCGTGCGGTAGCTGCATGCGCGGGGCGTATCGCGCCTGGAAGGACGGGCGGAGCGCGACGGCGGACTCGTAGCGGGAGATGCTACCAAGACGGCCCGCCGCCGGAGCAGCCGCGCAGCAGCAGGTTCAGCACGACCGTCAGGATGATGGAGAGGATGATGCTGGTCAGGCATCCCATGGTGCGGAACTGCACGGCCATGCGCGCTCCCTCCGCTGTGCGCTGTGTCGAAGGCTCGCCGGCCGCGGGGCAGCTTCCATGCCGATCGCTGCGGCACACGTCACGACAGTAGTGTCCCGTTGAAAGTCGAAGAGCTACAACTGGTTAGGAGACGTGTCGCTGCCGGCTGCACCGATCATTGAGCTGGATGGGCTTGTGAAAGCTCGATTTTCTCGAAGGCGCTGACGCTCAGGATCTGTAGGATTGCGTAGAGGCTGTGCTCGATCTCGAGCCGCTTCTTCAGGATCGCGACGAGCACGTACGTGGCGGAGACACAGGCGCCGCTCAAATGGTGTGCGGGTGCTCAGGCTGCTAGTTGTAGCAGCTTACAGCATCA
>DASYJZ010000747.1:0-5372 GCA_035995965.1 Longimicrobium sp.
CGCCGCAGCAGCAGGTTCTCCACCGCCAGGCCGCGGTCTGCGCTCCACGCCACGCGCGCGCGCTGCGCCAGCCGCCACTCCGCCCCGCCCAGCCGCAGCGCCAGCGCGTCCAGCAGCGCCCCGCGCACGCTGAGCCCGGCCAGGTCCAGCGTCCCCGCCGCCGTGAGGTCGGTGTCCACGTCGCGGCGGGCGGAGAGGGTGAAGGCCGCGCTCCCGGGCCTCAGGTCCGCCGAGGCGTTCAGGGCGAGGAGGCGGAAGGTGCGCACCTGCAGCGCGGTGCCGTTCACCGTCGTCTTCCCCGTCCACCCCGCGTCGCCCTTCAGCCCCGCGAAGTTGAAGGTCAGCGCGTCGGCTGCGTAGGCCCCGTAGCGGAAGCCGCGCGCCTGGCCCGCCACGCCCAGGGAGGGGCGCCCCAGGGTGCCGCTCACCGAGCCCGACATCGCCACGGAGCCGGCGATCTCGGGGAGGGTGTCGGACCCGGGGACGAAGGGACGCAGCAGCGCCAGGTTGGGCGCGTTCAGCGAGAAGGTGAGCGGCCCGGCGTTGCGGGTGAGCCCCAGCGACCCCCGCGCCTCCGCGCGGAAGCCGCGGCCGGCGAAGAGCAGGGTGTCCACGCGCAGCACGCCGCCGTCGCTGTTCAGCTTCACCGTCCCCGTGGTGAGCGCGATCCCGCCGACGGTCGATCCCGGCGCCGCCACGAACTCCACCCGGCCGACGAAGGTCTCGGGCGTCGTCCCGCGCCCGGCCAGCAGGAGCGATCCCGTCAGCCGCGTCCGCGGGAAGGCGGAGAGCCCGGGGAGCGCGCTCAGGTCCAGCCCCGCGATCTGCCCGCGGATGGAGTACACCGGGACCGTCCCCGGCGCGTAAGTGCCGTTCAGCGCGAAGGTGCCCTCGGGCCCGCGCAGGTCCACGTCGAAGCGGTAGGGCTGGCGCCCGCCGCCGGAGAGGCGGATGGGGCCGCTCACCGGGCCGGGGAGGAGCGAGGGTTTGCCCAGCAGCAGGCCCAGCCGGAAGTTGTCCACCCGCCCGGCGACGTCGAACTGCGCGGGTCCCCCGCCGGGGCGGCGAACGGTGCCGGCGAGGTTGAAGCGCCCCGCGGCCTGCGTGAGGTCCACCGCGAAGCGGAAGTCTTCGGTGCTGCCGCGCGCGGAGAAGGTGCCGCTCAGGGAGTCGGCCGCCGCGGGCGCGCTCGCCACCACCAGCCCGGGGCGGAAGGCCGAGAGGCGCCCCGCCACGTCGAAGGTGGGCGCCGCGCCGCCGAAGCCCAGCGTGCCGCGCGCGGCGACCCCGCCGGCGCTGCCGTTCAGGTCCACGTTGAAGGCGACGCGTTCCGCCGTCCCCCCCAGGTGGATCGGGCCGGAGAGCGTGGCCGAGCGGAACGGGAGCGCGGGGAAGAGCTGCGTCAGCGTCGCCAGCGCCAGCGGGTCCGCCCGCGCGTCGACGTCGAAGCGCAGCTTCGGATCCATCGCCACGGTGCCGTTGATCCCCCGCAGCCGCGTCTCCGGCGCCGTGCCGACGACGTACGCCAGGTCGCCGCCCTGGATGCGGAACGACTTCATCGTCCCCGTCAGCGTCGCCCCGCCGCGTACGGTGCCGCGCAGCATGGACGCGTTCGCCGGGAAGAGCGGCCGCAGCGTGGCGAGCTCCAGCGGCTCCGCGTCCACCCGCAGCCCGTCGAACGCGAGGCCGCTCCTGCCGAAGCGCACCAGCCCGCGCGCCGCCAGCGTGGAGGTGGGCCCGTCCACGGTGGAGCGGGGGACCAGCGCGGCGGAGAGGTCCACGCGCAGCGATCCGCCGGCCGCGCCGACCTCGTCCACCGAGGCGACGGTGCCGGTGACCTCGCCCGCCAGCGGCGCCCTGGCGATGAAGCCGAGCGTCTCCAGGTCCACGATGCGCAGCGGGGCCAGCCGCAGCCGCGTGTCGGTGAACACCGGGTCCGCGCCCGGCGCGGTGATGGCGGTGAGATGGCCGGAGGCGCGCGAGTCGAGCACGGCCACCTGCGCGTCCGTCACCGTCCAGCGGGTGCGGCTCCCGGAGAGCGTCTCCACCGCCAGCCCGAAGCGCGCCCTCCCCTCGCGCGGCACCGCGAAGCCCATCCCCGCCAGGTCGCGGAAGTCGAGCGGGTGGGCGCGCAGCCGCGCGTCGTAGCGGGGGGTGGCGCCGGCCAGGTTCAGCGTCCCCGCGCCGTCGAAGGCGGAGTAGGGCGTGCGGAACTCGCGGATGGAGAAGCGCAGGTTCTGCCGCGTGTCCTGGTCCAGCCAGCCGGCCAGCGCCTCGATGCGGGTGTCGGGGTTGGTGACCTTCGCGTGCGCGGAGCCGATCTCCACCCGCCAGCCGCCCTCGCCCTTCACCCGCACCAGCGCCAGGTCGGCGTCGAAGTTCTCCAGCGTGTGCACCGCCAGCCACTTCCCGGCGTAGCGCACCCGCTCCGGCGTTCGGCCCGAGGCGTAGCGCGGCTGCGGCCCCGGCGGCGGCGGGGTGGTCTGCGTCACCATGCGCACGCGGCCGTCGACGATGCGGATCCCGCGGAAGTCGAAGGTGCGCCCCTTGGGCTGCGCGCCGCCGACGCCGCGCACCGGCTGCCCGCCGGCCTCCACGGCGAAGATCTGCAGCGCGTTCCACGCCCCCTTCGCGTCGCGCTGCAGGCGCAGGTAGGGGCGGACGACCTCGCCCTGGTCGAAGACGATGGCGCCGCCGTTCAGGGTGCTGGTGACCAGCCGCGCGCGTGCCAGCGGGGCGGAGAGGATGGTGTCGCGGTTGCGGTCCAGGAAGGCGACGTCGTGCAGCGCGATGCGCAGCGTGCCGTCGGGCTCGATGGCCTCCAGCGAGAACGCCTCCTTCGGGAGCCCCAGCGAGAGCCGGACGCGCTCCTCCACCACGCGGGTGCGCGCGTGGTTGAACCAGAGGTAGACGGAGAGGAGGGTGACCACGAAGCCCGCCGCCATCCCCAGCAGGAGGATGCCGACCCGGTCCAGGCGGAAGCGGCGGCGGGCCATCTCAGAAGGTCTGGCCGATGGAGACGTGCACCACCAGCCGCTGGAACAGGCTCAGCTGCCGGTTCGGCACGAAGTCGGTCTCGATCCGCCCCACGATGTCGCCCTTGCGGTCGATCAGGAAGAGCGGCCCGTGCGGCTGCGGGTAGCCGTTGTAGGCCACGTCCAGGCGGATCGGCCCCACCGGCGTCGCCACGCGAAGCCCCGCGCCCGGGGTGACGCGGAAGCCGGGGTCCACCAGCTCGGGGTTGGCCGGGTCCCACACGCGCCCCCCGTCCACGAACGCCGCCAGCCGCAGCTTGTCGCGCAGGAAGGGCGACGGCACCGTCAGCTCCACGGTCGACACCACGATCCGCCGCCCCCCGGTGGCGTTGATCACCGTGTCGAGCTTGGCCGTGTCCCGCAGCGAGGGGCGGGCGACGTAGATCACCGGCCCCAGGCCGTTGCGGCGGAAGCCGCGCACGGTGGTGGGGCCGCCCCCGTAGAACAGCTTCTGCGGGGGGATGAACCCGCGGCCGGAGTCCAGCACCCCGTTCAGGAAGGTGCCCGTCATCAGCCGGAGCTGCACCACCCAGTTCTTGCGGATCTGGCGGTAGACGCTGCCGTCGCCCAAAAAGCGCAGGTAGCGGTCGTCCGAGCCGAGCAGCGGGGTGGCCAGGTCGCTCCCCACGCGGAACTGGTAGCCGCCGCTGGGGAAGGGGTCGAGGCGCACCCGGGTGCGCACCAGCCCGGTGGAGAGGTTGTTGGACCAGCGCGGGTGCTGCAGGACGTCGATCTCCGCCGGCTGGCAGACCTCGTAGACCACGCAGAAGAAGATGTCGTGCGCGGTGGTCGACCCCCGCTCCACGGTGTAGGTGGTGGAGAGCAGCGTCCCCGGCCCCATCTGCCGCACCACGCCCAGGTTGCCGCCCCGGGAGCGGCGCACGTACAGCCCCAGCTCCGAGATCTGCTCCGCGTACGCCCCCAGCGCCACGCTGTTCTGCGTGCCGAACAGCCGCGGCTGCAGGAAGTCGGCGGCCAGGCGGTAGTTGAGCGCGCGGGAGATGGCGGTGTCCACCCGGTCGGAGAGCGAGTCGACCCGGAACGCCTTGCAGAGGATGGACCGCTCCAGCCCCGCGTTCAGCGGCGCGCCCACGCCGACCTTGGCCACCGAGCCGGTGAGCGTGAGCCGCCGCGCGCCGCCCAGGAAGTTGCGGTCGGTGCGCTGCAGCGAGCCGCGGAAGCAGTCCACCGTGCCGTAGCCGGCGGAGGCGTCGACCGCGTAGCGCGGCGCCTCGGCCAGGCGCACCAGCACGGTGCTGCCGATGCTGTCGCGCTCCAGCTCGATGGAGTCCGGCGTTACCTGCAGCGACTCGGGGGCCACGTCGACGGTGGCGAAGCGCACCAGCTCCAGGTCGTAGAGGTTGCGCTGGCTGCGGCTCAGGTCGCGCCCGCGCAGCCGCGATCCCTCGCGGAAGGTGAGCTGGCGCCGCGCCAGCCTCTCCGACACCCGGTCCAGGCCGTCGAAGAGGATGGTGTCCACCGTCACCACCGGCCCCGGCGCGGCCTGCAGGTTCACGTCGGCCACGTCGGCGATGGTGTCGATCTGGTAGTTGCGCAGCACCTGGGCGTAGGGGTGGCCGGCGTCCAGCAGCGTGTTGCGCACCGTGTCGACCGAGGCCAGGAACTCGTTGCGCCGGAAGGGCTGGCCCACCCTCAGCGGGAGCTTCTTCAGCAGGTTCTCGGTGGGGACCACGTGCTCGGCGCCGGTCACCGCCAGCGTGCGCAGGCGCACCAGGTCGCCGGGGACCACGTTGAAGCGCACGGCGACCTTGCCGCCGGGGAGCTCGTCCACGGTGGGGACCACGCGCGTGCCGTAGTAGCCGTTGTCGCGGAAGACGAGCTGGATGCGCACCACGTCGCGCCCCAGCACCTGCATGTCGAGCAGGTGCTGCTGGCGCTTGCCGAGCACCGGCAGGCAGACGGGGAGCAGCCCCAGGGTGCGGCAGACGGACGGCATGGTGGCCAGCACGCGCACGATGGAGTCGCGCGGGACGTCCGCCAGGTCGCCGGAGACGGAGACGCCGGAGATCTCCTTCCCCTGGTACTGCGCCAGGTTGGGGAAGGGACCGCCGGGCGCCGGGTTCGCGGCGCACGCGGCGCGCGCGCAGAGCATGGCCGCGGCGCAGAGGCGCACCACGCCGCGCAGCCGGGCCGGGTCGATCGGGGTGCCGCGCGCGGCGCGTGCGAGCATTCGGGCAGCGGTTCGGTTGTCGGGCAGGGCGGAGCGGACGCAATCTACAGCGCCGCCGCGGCGTGTCGAAAGCACCGCCCAAACGGACGAACGCAGGCGCATCCGCCGTGCCACGGAAGAAAAAGAAAGAATCTCACGCGGAGCCG
>DASYJZ010000748.1:0-5257 GCA_035995965.1 Longimicrobium sp.
GCCAGAGCGCATCGCGCACGTCCATCCCCAGGAGGGGGAGGAGGATCTCCGCGCAGCGGTCCACCGCCTCGCGGAAGGCGGGCTCGGCCTCGTACAGCCCGCGTCCCATCCCCGGGTACTGGTCGCCCAGCCCGGGGAAGAGGAAGGCGACGGGCGGCGCGTCGTCCGGGAGATCGTCCGCCCAGGCCCTGGCACCGGCCGGCATCTCCGCCGCGTCTTCTCCGGCGGCGGAGGCGAAGGCGATGGCGGGACGCTCCGGCTCCGCGATCGCGTCTTCGTGGGCGGCGCCGGCGCTGGAGAGATGGTCCGCCAGGGTCCGCACGGTGGTGTGGCGGAAGAGGTCCAGCAGCTCCAGGCGCACGCCCGGGAACTCGTCCTCGAGCCGGGCGTGCAGCAGCGTGAGCAGGAGCGAGTGGCCGCCCAGCTCGAAGAAGTTGTCGTCCAGCCCCACCCGCTCGATCTCCAGCACCTCGGCCCAGAGCGCGGCGAGGCGCCGCTCCAGCCCGGTGCGCGGCGGCGCGGCGGCCCGCGCGGGGCTCCGCGCGGCCGCGGCCGACACGTCGCCGGCGTCGCTCCGCGGCGCCTGGGGCGCGGGGAGGGCGTTGCGGTCCACCTTGCCCGCGGGGGTGGTGGGGAGCGCGCCCAGGGGGACGAAGGCGGCGGGGAGCATGTACTCCGGCAGCGTGCGCCGCAGGTGCGCGCGCAGCGCGGCGGCATCGGGCGGGAGGGAGTCGCTTCCCACCACGTACGCCACCAGCCGCGTACCGCCCCCTACGTCGTCGCGCGGCACCACGGCCGCGTCGCGCACCTCGGGATGCGCGCGCAGCGCCGCTTCCACCTCGCCCGGCTCCACGCGGAAGCCGCGCACCTTCACCTGCTCGTCCATCCGCCCCAGGAACTCCAGCGTACCCCCGGGGAGCCAGCGCGCCCGGTCGCCGGTGCGGTAGACGCGCTCCGCCACGCCGCCCAGGTCGACCTCCACGAAGCGCGCCGCCGTCGCCTCGGGGAGGCCCACGTAGCCCGCGGCCAGCCCGTCGCCCGCCGCGCACAGCTCGCCGGGGATGCCCACGGCGACGGGGCGCAGGCGCTCGTCCAACACGTAGACGCGGGTGTTGGAGACCGGCTCGCCGATGGGGATCGTGGCGCGCTCCACGTCCTCGGCGCACACCAGCCGGCGCGTGGTGATCACGGCGTTCTCGGTGGCGCCGTAGCCGTTCACCACGCGCACGCCGGGGAGCCGCTCCAGCGCGCGGCGCGCATGCGCCACCGACAGCGCCTCGCCGCCCACGTCGATCTCGCGCAGCGTGAGCAGGTCGCGGGGGCGAAGGTCCACCATCTCGTTGAAGAGCCCGTTGGGGAGCCAGGCCAGCGTCACCCCGTGGTCGCGGATGGCGGCGCCCAGCTCGGCCAGCGCGGGCACGCGCGGCGGGAACACGGCCAGGCGGCCGCCGTTCAGCAGCGCCCCCCACACCTCCACCGCCGACACGTCGAACGAGAGCGAGGCGAGCCCCAGCGTCACGTCGTCCGCGCTGAACGCGGAGAGGTTGGTGTCGCGCACCAGCCGCACCACGCCGCGGTGAGGGACGGAGACGCCCTTGGGACGGCCGGTGGAGCCGGAGGTGTAGATGACGTACGCCTCCGAATCGGCCGTGGCCTCGGGCGCGAGCGGCGAGGCGTCCCGCGCCGCGATCGCGTCCGCGTCGCGCACCAGCGAGACCACCGGGAGGGCGCCGGCCGCGAGGAACGCGGAGCCGTGGACGACCACGGCGGCGCACCCCGCGTCGTGCAGGATGGCGGCGGTGCGCGCCTCGGGGTACGCGGGGTCGATCGGGACGTACGACGCCCCCGCCTTCAGCACCGCCAGCATGGCCACCACCGCGTCGGGCGAGCGGTCCATCGCCAGCGCCACCCGGCTCCCAGGGGCCACGCCGCGGCCGCGGAGGTGGCGGGCCAGGCGGTTGGCGCGCGCCTCCAGCTCCGCGTAGCTGGTGCGCGCGCCGCCCTCCACGTCGGAGAGGGCGACGGCCCCGGGTGCCGCGGCGGCCACCTCGGCGAAGAGCGCGGGGAGGGTGGCGTCGCGGGGATACGGGGTGGCGGTGGCGTTCCAGTCGTGCAGCACCAGGCGGCGCTCGCCGGCGTCCATCAGCTCCAGCGTCTCCACCAGGGCGTCGGGATCGGCGGTGGCGGCGTCCAGCAGGCGCACGAAGTGGCGGAACACCCGCTCGGCGGAGGCGCGCTCGAAGAGCTCGGTGCTGTACTCCAGCAGCCCCAGCATGTCCCCGCCGCCGGGGCGCTCGAACACCATCAGGTCGAAGTCGAAGGGCGAGCTGGCCGCGGTGAGGTCCACGCCCTCCAGCCGCAGGCCGCCGAGCCGCAGCGCGGGGATGGTGGAGGCGTTCTGCAGCGCGAACATGGCCTGGAAGACCGGGTGGCGCGCCGGGGTGCGCGCGGCCCCCACCGCGTCGACCAGCTTCTCGAAGGGGAGGTCCTGGTGGGCCATCGCCTGGAGCGTGGCGTCGCGCACGCGCGCCGCCAGCGTGCGGAACGACGGGCCATCCGACAGGTCGGTGCGCAGCGCCAGCACGTTCACGAAGGCGCCGATCAGCGGCTCCGTCTCGCGGCGGGTGCGGTTGGCGATGGGGCTGCCCACCACCACGTCGCGCTGCCCGCTCCAGCGGGAGAGCACGGCGGTCCACGCGGCCAGCAGCGCCATGAAGGGGGTGACGCTCGCACCCCGCGCGAAGGCGCGCACCCGCGCGGCCACCTCCGCCGGCACCTCCAGCATCAGGTGCTCGCCGCGGAAGGTGCGGGCGGCGGGACGCTGCCGGTCGACCGGCAGCTCCAGCGCCGCGGGGGCGCCGTCCAGCCGCGCGCGCCAGTACGCCACTTGCTCGGCCAGCCGCTCGCCCGAGAGCCACCAGCGCTGCCACGCGGCGTGGTCGGCGTAGGTGGTGGGGAGCGGCGCCAGCGGGCTGGGCGCGCCGCGGACGAAGGCGTCGTACAGCGCGTTCAGCTCGCCCAGCAGCACGCCCATGCTCCACCCATCGGTGGCGGCGTGGTGCACCACCATCGACAGCACGTGGTCGTCGGCCTCCAGGCGCAGGAGCCGCGCGTACAGCACCGGGCCGGCGGCCAGGTCGAAGGCGCGCTCCGCGTCGGCCTGGGCCAGGCGCAGCGCCTCGGGCTCGCGTGCGCCCGCGGCCAGGTGGCGCAGGTCGGTGACCGGGAGGCGGAAGGCGCCGGGCGTGCGCACCACCTGCACCGCCTGCCCGCCGCGCAGCTCCAGCGTGGTGCGCAGCGGCTCGTGGCGGGCGACGATCTCGCCCAGCGCCCGCTCCAGCGCCGCCGCGTCCAGCTCGCCGCGGATGCGCCGCACGAACGGCACGTTCCAGGCGGCGCTGGCCGGGTCCATCCGGTGTGCCATCCAGAACCGCTCCTGCGTGAACGACAGCGGCGCCACTCGCACCTCCGCCGCCGGCTCCGCTTCCCCCTCCGTCACCGCGGCCGTCGCGGCCGCGTCCGCGGACCCGGCTCCGGCGGCGAAGGCCACGGGAGATGGAGATGCGGCCGCGTCCACACCCGCGATCGAATCCCCATCCCCCGAAACGGCCGGGGCAGTGGAGACGGCGGGACGCTCCGGCTCCGCGATCGCGTCTGCGTGGGCGGCGGTGGCGATGGAGGCGGCGCTGGAGAGATGGTCCGCCAGGGTCCGAACCGTGGTGTGGCGGAAAAGGTCCAGCAGCTCCAGGCGCACGCCGGGGAACTCGTCCTCGAGCCGGGCGTGCAGGAGCGTGAGCAGGAGCGAGTGGCCGCCCAGCTCGAAAAAGTTGTCGTCCAGCCCCACCCGCTCGATCTCCAGCACCTCGGCCCAGAGCGCGGCGAGGCGCCGCTCCAGCCCGGTGCGCGGCAGTGCCGCGCGCCCGGCGGGGCTCCCCGCCGGGTCGGACGCGGCGCCCCGCGGCGACTCGGGCGCGGGGAGGGCGCGGCGGTCCACCTTCCCCGCGGGGGTGGTGGGGAGTGCGGACAGGGGGACGAAGGCGGCGGGGAGCATGTACTCCGGCAGCGTGCGCCGCAGGTGCGCGCGCAGCGCGGCGGCATCGGGCGGGACGAAGCCGCTCGCCACCACGTACGCCACCAGCCGCGTGCCCCCCGGCGTGTCGTCGCGCGCCACTACGGCCGCGTCGCGCACCTCGGGGTGCGCGCGCAGCGCCGCCTCGATCTCGCCCGGCTCCACGCGGAAGCCGCGCACCTTCACCTGCTCGTCCATCCGCCCCAGGAACTCCAGCGTTCCGCCGGGGAGCCAGCGCACCCGGTCGCGGGTGCGGTAGACGCGCTCGGCCACGCCTTCGCCCAGGTCCACGTCCACGAAGCGCTCCGCCGTGAACTCGGGGAGGCCCACGTAGCCCGCGGCCAGCCCGTCGCCCGCCGCGCACAGCTCGCCGGGAACGCCCACCGGAACGGGGCGCAGGCACTCGTCCAGCACGTAGACGCGGGTGTTGGAGATCGGCTCGCCGATGGGGATGGAGGCGCGCTCCAGGTCTGCCGGCACCACCCGGCGGCGCGTGGTGATGACGGCGTTCTCGGTGGGCCCGTAGCCGTTCATCAGGCGCACGCCGGGTAGCTGCTCCAGCGCGCGGCGGGCGTGCGGCACCGACAGCGCCTCGCCGCCCACGTTGAGCTCGCGCAGCGGGAGCAGGTCGCCCGGACGCCGGTCCACCATCTCGTTGAACACCCCGTTGGGGAGCCAGCCCCGCGTCACCCCGTGGTCGCGGATGGCGGCGCCCAGCTCGGCCAGGGCCGGCACGCGCGGCGGGAACATGGCCAGGCGGCCGCCGCTCAGCAGCGCCCCCCACAGCTCCACCGCCGACACGTCGAACGAGAGCGAGGTGAGCGCCAGCGTCACGTCGTCTGCGCGGAAGTCGGAGACGCTGGTGTCGCGCACCAGCCGCACCACGCCGCGGTGGGGCACGGAGACGCCCTTGGGACGACCCGTCGACCCGGAGGTGTAGATGACGTACGCCTCCGAATCGGCCGTGGCCTCGGGCGCGAGCGGCGACGCGTCGTGCGCCGCGATCGCGTCCGCGTCGCGCACCAGCGAGACCACCGGGAGGGCGCCGGCCGCGAGGAAGGCGGAGCCGTGGACCAGCACGGCGGCGCACCCCGCGTCGTGCAGGATGGTGGCGGCGCGCGCCTCGGGGTACGCGGGGTCGAGCGGGACGTACGATGCCCCCGCCTTCAGCACCGCCAGCATGGCCAC
>DASYJZ010000749.1:0-6130 GCA_035995965.1 Longimicrobium sp.
GCGTCCGATTCGCCCTGCCCGCGTCTCTCCGGCCCCTGCTCCGAGTGCTGGGGATGTGCGGCGGCCATCGGATCATCCCTTCCGCCGCTTTCGCATGACGACGCGGATGCTTCGCCACCGGACTTCTTAGACGCGACTCAATGGTGTCATCCTGAGGCCCGGCCTCGCACGATCCGGTGTCCACCGTCGGCTTCGCAGGGCCGAAGGATCTAATACCAGATTCCGCGATTGGCTGTGCGTTCCTGGAGCATATCGATGGGCCGGCTATAGATCCTTCGGCCTGCCAAGTCTTTGCCGAATAGAAGGATGAGACGTGGTCGGCCTCAGGATGACATCTTTACGGTAATGCACGAATGCACAGTTGATCGTGGGGATCGGTATAACCGCGGACGTGCGAGGCCCGCCGCGGAAGCCGTACCGCGCCCGCGGCAACGTCATACGTCGACCGATTCGAGACGGCATTTCGGGACGCTGCCGCGCCCAGGCCTGGCGGCGCGCCGACTAGATCCCTCGGCTCTGCGGACATCGGTGCGGCGGCGGCTCACCGGGTCCGAGCCTCGGGATGACACAACGTCCTTCGGGCCGATGCGACGTTACTCAACAGTCTCGCAGGGGTGACGGTACGGCCGGCCTCTTCTAATTCTCGGATAAGGGCGGGTCGGGCGGATGGCGGTCAGCCACGGTCCGGTGCGCGGAGGCTCTTGGCCATCTGGATGTCGGGCCGGCCGAAGCCGTTCGCGTGGGGGATCACGCCGATCACCTCGAAGCCGAGGCGCTCGTAGGCCTCGAACGGGTGTCCGCCCAGGTTGCGGAGCTCGCGCAACCCGTCGAGCACGCCCGGAAAGACCTCCACCCCGCCGATGCTGGTGCGCTCGTCCTCGTCGTCGGTGCCGAGGTAGAGGGTGAGGACGCCGCGCTCGCGCAGCCGCCGCTCCAGCTCGCGCACGAGCATCCGCCCGATGCCGCGGCGCCGGAACCGCTCGTCCACGACCATCGGATGCAGCTCCCAGACGTCTCCGTAGTACTGTGGCTGCCCGCCGATCCATCCCACCAGCACCCCGCCGGCGCCGAATGCGCCGAGGATGATCCACTCCGGGTTGAGGCACTCGGCCACCTCCGCGCGCGCGGCGTCCATGTCCGGCCACGCGCGCGGCGCGTGCTCGCGGAAGCCCTCCACCAGCAGCGCCGCCGCCCGCTCAATCGACGCGGCGTCGGCTGGATCGAGAGGCAGCACGCGGAACGCGTCGGCGGCCGCGCTGGCCGGCCCGCTCACGGCTCGGCGGCGAATGCGAGGGGAATGGCACCCCCCGCCGGTGCGACGCGCACCTCGTCGCCCGTCGACGCGTCGGACGCATCGCCCTGGACCAGTAGCTCGGCGCCGCCGTCGATCGCGACCGTATAGAACGACAGCGCGCCGGCGAAGCGCCGGTCCAGCACGCGCCCGGTGAGCGCGTCCGCGGTGTTGCCGTTTCGGGAGATGCGGAGCGCTTCGGGCCGCGCCATCAGCCGCACCACCGTCCCAGGCGACGCGACGAAGCCGTCCGGCGCCTGTGCGCGCCAGATCGGACCCGCGGCGAGGCGGCAGGCGAGCGTATCCCCATCGACCGATTCGACTGTAGCCGGAATGAAGTTGGCTCGACCAAGGAACCCGGCGACGAACGGGTTCGCCGGGCGCGCGTACAGCTCCTCGGGCGTGCCGAGCTGCTGCAGCTCGCCGCGGCTCAGTACGGCGATGCGGTCCGAGAGCGCGAACGCCTCTTCCTGATCGTGCGTGACGAAGACGGCGGTCATCCCCAGCCGCTTGAGCAGCGCGCGCAGTTCGGCGCGGGTGCGCTCGCGCAGCGCGGCGTCGAGGTTGGAGAGGGGCTCGTCGAGCAGGAGGAGCGGCGGCTCGGGGGCGAGGGCGCGCGCGAGGGCGACGCGCTGCTGCTGACCGCCGGAGAGCGCCTGCACCTTCCGCGCGCCGTAGCCTTCCATCTCCACCAGCGCCAGCGCGCGCTCGACCTTCGGCTTGGCCTCGGCGCGCGACACGCCGCGCGAGCGGAGGCCGAACTCCACGTTGTCCCACACGTTCAGGTGCGGGAACAGCGCATAGTTCTGGAAGACCATCCCCACTTCCCGCTTCTGCGGCTTCAGCGCCGTCACGTCGCGTCCCGCGATCACGACGCGTCCTGACGTCGGATGCTCGAACCCCGCGATCATCCGCAACGTCGTCGTTTTCCCGCACCCGCTGGGACCGAGCAGCGTCAGGAACTCGCCCTCCGCAACGTCGAGCGAGATCGCGTCCACCGCGACGGTGTCGCCGAAGCGGCGGGTCAGCGACTCAATCTGGAGCATGGACCGCAACGGCTTCACGCCGGGTTGGAAACCCGCCGCTGGAACTGCACGAAATCCGCCTTCGCGGATTCCCCCGCGTAACCGTGGAGCGGGGGCCGGTCGCCGTGCGCGCGTGCCGGCGGGGGGCCATCACCGCGGGCCTTTGCCGCGCACGTGCTCGTCCCAATAGCGCATCCACTCGGGGGTCTTCTGCTGGAGGAGGGGCCAGTCGAGCGGCTCGGGGCGGAGCGCGGCCTTGACCCGGCGCAGGCCCGGCGGGAGCGAGTCGTCGGGGACGTCGGTGCGCGCGGGGAGGCGGAAGAACTCGCGGGCGGCGGGGACCACACCGGGGCCGCCGGCCCACTCCACGAACTCACGGGCGCGCTCGGGGTGCCTGGTGCCGCGCACCACCGCGATCCCATCCACCAGCACGGGGGTGCCGCTGGTGGGGAGCACGTAGTCGATCGGCCAGGCGGCGCCCTTCGCCTTCAGCGCCTCGATGTCGGGGAGGTCCCAGAGCGTGATCAGCCCCTCCTGCCGCGCGAGCTTCTGGTAGAGGAGCGTAGGGTTCAGCACGTACTCGCGCGTCTGCCCGTCGAGCCGGCGGAGCCAGTCGAACCCCGGCGCCGTGTCGCGCCCCGCACGGATGCCACGGTAGATGATCATCCCGAAGATGGCGCGCATCGTCCCGCTGGCCATGGGGTCGCGGATCAGCACCTTACCCTTCCACCGCGGGTCCAGCACGTCGTCCCAGTCCTTCGGCGCCTGCGCGGCGGGGACGGCGGCGCTGTTGAAGGCGATCACCTCGGGCGTGAGGTAGGTCCCGAACCAGACGCCGTCCTTTGATTTCGCGTCGGAGGGTAGGGCGCCGGCCCAGCTCGGGGTGAAGGCCGCCAGCAGCGAGTCGCGCGCGCCGTCCTCGAAGTTGGTGGCGGGTGCGCCCCACCAGACGTCCGCCTGGGGGTTGGCGCGCTCGCTGCGCAGCCGGTCCAGGATCTCCTGCGAGCCCATGTCCATGAACTGCACGTCCACGTCGGGGTGCAGCGCCTCGTACTTCTTCTCGAAGGCCTGCAGCATCTCCCGCCCGTGCGGCGAGTAGATGGTGAGCACCTCGCGGCCGTCGCCGCCGCCGCAGCCGGCGAGCAGGGCGGCGGTCGCGAACGGGGCCAGTCGTGGAATCAGGATCCGCATGCGTTTCCGATCGATGATCGACGGGTTGGAAACCCGCCGCTGGAACACCACAAAAGTCCGCCTTCGCGGACTGCGCCCGAAATGCCGGTGTGTAGCCGCGTTCTTCGTCCCTCCCACGCCTGCACGCGTGGACCGCGTCCGACGCGAGCACCCCCAGCCGCGCGGGGGAATCCGCGAAGGCGGATTTCGTGCAGTTCCAGCGCCGGGTTTCCAACCCGGCGCGATTCCAACCCGCGATTCCAACCCGGCGAACCCCTCGCCATCACGGCGCGAGCCGGCTCAGGCCGCGGTGAGCAGGATCGGCCGGCCGCGGGTGATGACGATGGTGTGCTCGTAGTGCGCCGCGAAGCCGCCGTCCTCGGTGCGCACGGTCCACCCGTCGGCATCCTGGACGGTGCGCCCGGAGCGCTCGGCCACGATCGGCTCCACCGCGAGCACCAGCCCCTCGGTGAGCGGCTGCGTCATCCGCCCGTCGTAGTGGTTGGGCACGCTCGGCGGCTCGTGGATGGTGCGGCCGATCCCATGGCCGGAGAGGTCGCGCACCACGTTGAAGCCGCGGCTCTTCACCTCGCCCTCCACCGCGCGGCCGATGTCGCGCACCCGGTTCCCCGCGACCGCGACCTCCATCGCCCGCTCGAACGCGGCCCGGGCCGCCGCCACCAGGCGCCGCCGGTCCTCCGTGACACGGCCGACAGGGACGGTGATGGCGGCGTCGGCCATGTAGCCGTCCTTCTCCACCGTCACGTCGAGCTTCACCAGGTCGCCGTCGCGCAGCCGGCGCGGGCCGGGGATGCCGTGCACCGCCTCGTCGTTCACGCTGATCAGCATGTCGGCGGGGAAGCCGTAGACGAGCCTGGGCGCCGAGCGCGCGCCGTGCTCGCGCAGCGCCGCCCCGCCGATGCGGTCCAGCTCCGCCGTGGTCACCCCCGGCCGCACCGCCTTCTTCATCCGCTCGAGGCAGATGCGCACGATGCGTCCCGCGCGCTTGAGCGCGTCGAGGTCCTGCTGCGTTTCGATGGACATCTCAGGGATCCGGGATTCGGTCCGACGGGTTGGAAACCCGCCGCTGGAACGGCACGAAGTCCGCCTTCGCGGACTGCAACCCGACACTCCGGCGCACGAGTCGCTGCACTCGCGTGCTCCGCTTGCGGGGAGGATCACCGCGGCTGCCTGGAACCCAGCGCCAGCAGGTTGGCGAACAGGCGCCAGGCGCCGGGGACGCCCTCGGGGAGCTGGCGGAAGAAGGCGAGGCCGGTGTAGACGTAGGTGCCGCGGCCGTACTTCGCGACCAGCAGCGAGCCGCGCATCGGCGGCTCGCCGGGGTCGGCAATCTCCAGTAGCGGCGTGTACTCCGGGCCCCAACTGTGCGCGAAGTACAGGCCGCGCTCCTGCACCCATCCCCGCCAGTCCGCCTCGGTGATGCGGTTCGGCGTGGTGAAAACCCGGTTCGCCGGGTCGAGCACGCGCACCGGCGACGCCTCGTCCGTCACCCGGTCGTGCGGGTTGGCCATGGTGATGGGGAAGGGGGTGAAGTGCCCCTCCACCAGCTCGTACTTGTTGTACTGCACGATCAGCGTGCCGCCGTTCCGCACGTACTCCAGCAGCCGTGCGTTGCTCGCCGCCAGGTCCGGCCGCACCTCGTAGGCGCGGATGCCGGTGACGATCACGTCGTAGCGGCCCAGGTCGGCGCCCGCGAGCGAGTCCGCCGTGAGCACCGACGGAGTGATGCCGAGCTGCGACAGGATCGCCGGACCTTCCTCGCCCGCGCCGGTGACGTAGGCCACCTTCAGCCCCGCCGGCACGCGCACGTCGAAGGCGCGCACGGTGGACTCCGCGTCGTGGTAGATGGGCCGCGCGCGGATGTGGGGATAGTCGACGAGCTGCAGGCCGCGCGTGTAGCGCTCCCCGCCGACCGCCGTGAACGCCGCGGAGACGGGGAAGCTCGCCGGCCGCACCCCCGCCGGCGCGGTGACCGAGACCTCCACGTCGCGCGGCTCGCCGGGCGCGAGCGTCACCTGGCCGCCGTCGGGCGCCGCGCGCCACCCGGCGGGGAGCGAGAGCCGCCACGTGCCGCTCACCGGCCGCGCGCCCGCCGCCGCCAGCCGCAGGCGGAAGCGCAGCGGACGCGCCGCGCCCCCGGTCGGCAGGATGCTCGTCTCCGGCTCCAGCAGCACGGAGACGGCGGGGACGACGAGCACCGGCCGCCGCAGCTCGCCCTGGCGCTTGTCCACCTCGCGGAAGGTGGCCTCGCGCTCCAGCGGCAGCTCCGCCCCGGCCACGCGCACGCGTGCCGCCGCCCGCACCGGCGCGGGCTCGAAGGGGCGCGCCTGCACCGACCAGTCGCCCGGCCAGCGGTAGAGGTCGCCGTCGCGCGGCTGGCGGAGGAAGTACGGCTCGGTGGGAGCTGCGTCGGCGGGGACGCGGACGCGGTAGCGGCGGCGGAGCACGGCGCCGGCCTCCACCTGGCCCGACGCGGCGCGCATCGTACCGGGGCAGGAGCTGGGGCTGGAGCTGTCGCTGTGGAACGGCGGCACGCACCCGGTGACGGTGGACGCGCTCGAGCCCGTCCTCCCCGCCGGCTGGACGGCGACGCGCGCCGACTCCGCCGCGTCGGGCCAGGTGG
>DASYJZ010000750.1:0-2356 GCA_035995965.1 Longimicrobium sp.
CCACCCGCACCTCGCCGCCCATCGCCCTCGCCAGGCCGTGGCTCAGCGCTCGCCCGATCCCGCCCACCTCCGCCGATGGCGCCGCGGGGGCATCCCCGGCGTCCGCCGGCCGCGGAACGCGCCCGGTGCCGTCGCCGCGCACGCGCACCTCCACCGCGTCGTCCCCCACGGCGCAGTCGAGCCGCACGCACTCGCCCGGCGCGGTGCCCGCGGCGGCGGCGGAGAGCAGCTCCAGCAGGACGCGGCGCAGGCACTCCGGGTCGGCGCGCACCAGGTCGCCGGCGCCGGAGCCGGCGTGCTCGCAGCGGAGCCGCCTCGCCTCCATCTGCGGGCGGACCGTCTCCACCAGCACGGCCAGCGTCTCGTCCACCGGCAGGTCGGCGGGCGCCAGGCTGACGCCTCCGCCCTCCAGCGCGGCGAGGAGGAGGAGGTCGCCGGCGATCCCCAGCAGCTCCCGCTCGCTCGCACGGATGCGCCCGAGCTCGGCGCGGTGCCGCTCCGCCAGCGGCCGGTGTGCGTCCTCCTGCAGCCGCTCCGCGCACGCGGCCATCGCGTCGAGTGGCGCGCGCATCCCGCCGGCGACCGCGGCCAGGAGCTCGGCGCTGCGGCGGCCGGCCGACTGCACCGCCATCCGCACCCCCGCCGTGTGGGCGACCAGCTCCGCCGCCTGCCGCCGCACGGCCACGAGCGCGGCACGCTGGAGCGCGATCGTCACCTGGCTGGCCGCCATCCACAGCAGGAGCTGCTCGGTCTGGGTGGGAAAGTCCGGACGCCGCGAGCCCACCGTGATGCTTCCCATCCTCGCCTCCGCCCCCAGGGGGCAGCGGGCGAGCCGCATCGCCGGCCCCGCCCCAGCGAGCGTCCCCACGGCGGGCTCCGCCGGAAGGGCGCCCGCCGCGGCGACGGCCGGCTCACGGGTGGTGGGGTCGCGCACCTCCACCCGCACCGCGTCCGCGGCGAGCGTCCCGGCCAGCAGGTCGCGCAGGGACTCCGCGACCGCCGCGGGCGGCTGGCCGGTCCACCACGCCGGCAGCGCGGCGAGCTTCACCAGGTCGGCCAGCGGCACGCACGGCTCCCGCTCCGCGGCCGCGGCGGAGCCGGGAGCGGCGGCGCGAGACCGCGCGCGGGGCGTGGGACGGGGGCGGCGGGAACGGTCCTCGGACGGCATCGGGATCGGACTCATCGGGCTCCAGCGGGTGGAAGGAAGGCGGAGGGGGAGGGCGGCGCGGCGCGCCGGCCGGGGTTGCAGGCGCGGACCGGCGGAGCGCTCCGCCGGCCCGCGCGCGGGGCGTCAGTTCAGCCGCCGCAGGCCGACCCGGGTCACGCGCACGATCTCGCGCGAGCCGTTGGCGCACACCACCTCGATCACGCTGACGAAGCCGTCCGGCTCCTCGATCGCCCACACCTCCCTCGGGTTGCGGACGCGGTGGTCGCCGATGTCGAGCGCGATCTCCAGCGCGTGCGAGTGGGCGTCGTACGAGATCCCCGTCAGGCGGGCGCCGGCCACGGGATACTGGTCGCCCAGCTCGGACTCCAGGTGCTCCACGTCCACCGCCCTGGGCCGCAGGCCGGTCAGGAAGCTCCGGGTGAAGCCGTCCAGGTACGCGGCCAGCCGCTCCAGCGGGATCCTCGTCGTCGTGGACATCCGTTCCCCTCCTCCGCAGGGTTTCCGCACCGCTCGCACGCACAGGGTGGGACCAAGCTAGGCGCCCCGGGCGCGCCGCACCGTCGGGGAAACGGGACGAAGCGCTTCACGTTTGTCCGGCAGGCGCGCGGGCGGCAGGGGAAGCGGGATCTCCCCTTTCGCCGGTACACGGCCGGGCCCGCCGGCCCGAGCTTGCGTGGCTGGCCGCCGACGCGCCGTCGCGCGGCCGCGCGATCACCCGGACCGAGGAGGACAGATGCGGACCGACCACGAAATCCAGGAAGACGTGCTGAACGAGCTGAGGTGGGAGCCCAGCCTGGCGAACGACGACATCGCGGTCTCCGTCCGCGACGGCGTGGTCACCCTCGCGGGCTACGCGGAAAGCTGGGCCGACCGGTGGAAGGCGGAGCGGGTGGCGAGCCGGGTGCGGGGGGTGAAGGCGGTGGCCAACGACATCCAGGTCAAGCTCCCGTCCAGCTCCGAGCGGCCGGACCCCGAGCTGGCGCGGGCCGCGGTGGACGCGCTGAAGTGGAACGTCCTGGTGCCGGAGGACCGCATCAAGGTGCGGGTGGTGAACGGGTGGCTGACGCTGGAGGGGGAGGTGGACTGGTACTACCAGAAGGAGGAGGCGGAGCGCGCGGTGCGGAAGCTGAAGGGGGTGAAGGGCGTCACCAACCTGATCACGATTGCCGCGCGGCCGGCTCCGTCGGA
>DASYJZ010000751.1:0-9744 GCA_035995965.1 Longimicrobium sp.
CCAGGACGCCTCGAGCGACGTGGCGTACTCGCGCGCGCAGGAGACGGTGGAGCTCCTCCTCCTCCCCCTGCCGAAGGAGGGGCTGAAGCCGCGGACGTACCCCTACCACCGGCTGCGCCTCCTCTTCGGGCTGGAGCCGGACCCCGCCGCGCCCGACGACGCCGAGGCCGCCGCGCTCGCCGCGCGCGCCGCGGTGGCGGCCGCGGCCGACGCCGACCGGCCGCGCGCGCTGCTGGCCGCCTTCCGCCGGCTGGCCGCGCTGGACGAGATCGGCCTGCGCCCGGCCACCCTCCCCGACGGCGGCGGCGACTCGCTCTTCCCCGCCGACGACGACTGCAGGGTGCTGCTCGCGACCGTCACCGGCATCGTGCTGAAGCCGGGGACGGACGGAAAGCTGGCGCTGGACGGGAAGCCGCTGGTGGACCCCACCGTGCGGCCGTCGCACGTGGCCACCTCCACCATCCAGGAGCTCACCTGCGGCGGCGCCTGCTGTGCCGCCCCGGCGCCGGCGCCGCCACCTCCACCACCGCCGCCGGACGACGCCCTGTTCCTGCCGGTGGACGCGGGAGGGCCGCGCATCGCGTCGGCCGCGCTCACGCGCGCGGCGGTGGTGATGCAGGCCACGGCGAAGCTGGCCCAGCACAGCGTGACCCCCGCCGCCTTCTCCGTCTCCCGCTTCGACCCCGCCCGGGGGTGGACGGCGATGAAGATCGGCTCCGCCACCGTCGACGCCGCCAACCGCATCATGCTCGCGGTGGGCACGCGGGCGGCCGGCGCGGTGGTGCGGGTGATCGCCCGGGGGACGGGGCCCACGCCGGTGCTGGGGGAGGGGCTGGTGCCGCTCGCCGGCGCCGTGGGGGGGCCGCCGGGCACGGCCGACGACGGACACGACTTCGTGATCATGCTGCCAAGGAGCCACCCGTGAGCAACACCGCCATGGCCCGCGCGGAGAGCGCCTCCGCCGCCGGCACCTCCGCGAACGGCGGCGCCGGCGCGGCGGGCGACGCCCCCCTGGTGCTGGACCGGGAGTACGACGGGCTGGCCCTGGTCCCCCAGCCCACCCCGCTCAAGCGGCTCAACTACTTCGACGGCAAGTTCCTGCGCGCCGACGACCTGCGCCTGGAACAGGACTACCTGCGCGAGCTGGTGGCCCTGGGCAACCGCGCGGGCGGCTCCGGCGTGGTGAGCGGGCTCAATCTCACGGCCGACGGGGGCCGCCTCTCCCTCTCCGCCGGCCTGGCCATCGACGCGAAGGGGCGGGTGCTCTACCTGCCGCACGGCGCCACCGTCGACCTGGCGCGGCTGATCGCCGCCTCTCGCCCCGCCCCCGCGGCGGCCTCCACCGGCCCCGGCGGCGCGCCCGGCTTCGCGGCGTGCGCCGCCACGGCAGACCCCGCGCCCCCCGTGGCCGCGGGCGCCGCCGACCTCTACCAGATCACCCTGGGCCCGGCGGACGCGCTCTGCGGGCAGGCCGACGTCTACGGCAAGCTCTGCGAAGACGCCTGCGCCACCACCAGCGAGCGCCCCTACCGGCTCGACGGCGTGGTGCTGCGCGCCGTTCCCCTCTCCCTGCCGGACGCCCGCTGCACCCTGCAGGGGCTCACCCGGCGCCACCGGCGCTCGCAGGTGGCCGCGGCCTACTTCGCCGACGAGCGGGCGCGGCTGGGGGCGGAGATGTCGGGCGCGCGGCTCCTGCTCGACCTCTGGTGCCTGGGCGCGACCGCCGAGACCGGGAGCGCCGTCCCCCTCGCCGTGGTCTCCGTCTCCGGCGGCGCGCTGGAGTGGGTGGACGAGTGGACCGCCCGCCGCGAGCGCATGCAGGACCCGCCGCTGCGCTACTGGCAGTGGCAGACGGGGATGCGCCCGCTCGCCGTCTACTGGGCGCAGGTCCTCCAGTTCCAGTGCCAGCTCCACGAGGTGCTGGCCGGGCGCCCGCCGGGGACCGGGGGCGACGACCCCTGCGCCACCCCGCTCCGGCTCCTCGACCGCGCCCAGCGGATGCTGGCCGACCTGGAGACCCAGCTCGCCGCCGCGCGCCGCGCGGCCGCGCGCGAAGACGAGGCCTCCAGCCCGCCCGCGGGGGGACTGGGGCCCATCGAGCTCCTGCGCCCCGCCTACGTCACCCGCATCGCCGACCTGAAGGGCGAGGTGTCGTCGGCGCTCACCTCGGCGAAGACGCTGGCGGAGACCCGGGTGCTGATCGACGGAGGGATCGTGGAGCTCCCGCCCGCCGGGTGGCTCCCCGTGGTCCCCGGCGCGCTGGACGTGAACACGCAGGTGAAGCGGCTGCTGGGAGACGGCGTGGACCTGCGCTTCTGCATCGTCCGCCCGGACTACGTGCCGCACGCCTTCGAGGCCGCGCAGCACCTGGAGCGCATCTGCCTGCTGGAGGGGCTGCAGAACCCGGCGTCGAAGCCGAAGGTCGACGTGCTGGTCCCCGACGGCGTGCGGGCCGACACCGTCCAGGAAGCCGGCCGCTCCTTCGAGGTGACGCTGCGGGTGCTGGGCGACGGCCCCACGAAGGGGGCCGACGAGGCCACCCTGGGCTCCAACCTGGCCACCGGCGCGTACGCGTACGCGTACACCAACGCCGAGGCGTACTACGCCCGCGCCGAGCCCGCCGTGTTCACCGGCGCGGGGCGCACCGACCCGCTGGCGGGCGGGGCCGGCGGCGCGCTGCGCTTCGCCGGGCAGGCGAAGGGCCCCGCCGCCGGCAGTGAGCCCCCGCGTTCGATGTACGCCGCCCACCCGCTGAACGCGTTGCGCCGGATGTTCGTCTCCAGCCTGCGCGAGGGGGGGGTGTACGCGTACCAGCAGATCAACCGGCCCCAGGTGGTGGTGGACCCGGTGCCGGTGGTGCCGCCCTCGCTCTGGACCTCCATGACCTGCGACGCCAACCCCTTCGCGCTGGAGCCGGGCGGCTTCACGGCGGTGCGGGTGGAGGTGGGCTACGCGGACTCCGCGGGCACCCGCCTGATCGCCGGCGAGCTCACCCTGCGTGGCGAGCTGTACTGCGACCGCGGCGGCCGCGGCACGGCCGCCATGCGGGGGCGGCTGAAGGGCTCGGTGGAGCGCCGGCTGGTGGGCGGCGGCGCCGCGCCGGGGCTGCCGGTGAACCTGGAGGTCGCGCTCGCCACCCGCGCCCTCTCCGGCGGCGCCACCGGCGTCACCGCCCGCCTCGCGTCCGACGACGGCGGGGGCGCGGAGATCTCGGTGAAGTGGGGGCGCGAGCCGCTACTGGCCGAGGGCTCGCTGGTGGGGATCGACGCCGAGCCCGACGGCTCGCCCCCGCGCGCGGAGCGGCGCGCGCTCGCCAGCGCCACCGGCCGCGAGAACCCCGCGGTGCGCGACGCGGCGAACCCCTACCACGTGAAGGCCACGCAGGCGCTGGGCGAGCTCCAGAAGGCGCTGCGCGACCGCGGCTTCAAGGCCTACGCCGAGCGGCTCCTCTTCCCCCCCGCCCGGCCGAAGGACGCCGCGGTGGTGCGCGCCACCCGCGACTGGGTGCTCTTCCACCGGCGGCGCGTGAGCAGCTGCGACTGCTGCCCGGAGGCGGCGGCTCCCGCGCGGCGCTACCGCGTCTACCACGTGCTCGTCCCCGAGCGCACCACCCTGGAGACCATCCGCGGGATCATGCGCGACGCGCGCGGCGTGAGCGTGCGCCCGGTGGAGGTCTACCCCACCTGGGTGGGCGAATCGGACGTCCTGCTGACCCCGCCGGCGCAGGTGGCCGACGCGTGGAAGGCGGCCGCCCCGGGCACGGCGCTGCTCTACGGCGCCGTGGCCGGGTCCGGCGACGGCGCGTCCGACCCCGACGCGCTCCTGCACGGGCGGCTGGACCGCCTGGCCGCGCTGGTGGAAGAGACCACCCCCGGGCACGACCCCGTGCTCGAGGTGCTGCACGCGCTGGACCCCGACTTCCGCGCCGAGGGGGCGGACGGGGTGATGGTGCTGGTGACGGCCAGGGCGGCGGTGGTCACGAACTGCCACGAGGTGTTTTCCGTCGGCCTGGTCCCGGGAGGCGTAACGCTCTACGCCGCCCTGGAGGCCGCCGTGAAGGACGGGCAGCTCCCCCAGTTGATGGATCGGCTGCAGTCCGTGTCGCTGGGCACGGTCGACTTCGCCACCGGGAGCTCCACGCCGGGCGCGGGGATCGCCGGGGTGGCCGGGGCGTGGAGCGGTGCGGGGCATGGCCGGGTGCAGGAGGCGGTCACCCTCTCGCCCGACGTGGGCGACCCGGCCAGGCTGCGGGTGGCGCAGGCGCAGGCCATCGCGGACCGGCTCGGCGGCGGGGCCGACGCGCGGCACCTGGTGAACGTCCTCACCCACTCGCCGCCCTGGAACCACTGCCCGGCCGTCACCGTGCTGGTGCCCGCGCTCACGCAGCCTCCGACGCGCACGGGGCGGCTGGTGGTGCGGCAGATGAACGCGCTGGGCCTGGTGGAGTTCATCACCGAGCCCGAGTGGACGGTGCGGTTCGCCGCCGACGGATCGCTGGTGGGCGGCGTGGACCACGCGCTGGACTCGGGGCTGCTGAGCACGCTGCAGAGCCGCCGGGTGACGGGGCTCTCGCTCTCGCCGCGGCAGTTCGACGGCACCGCCGCGCCCCCGCTCCGGGCGAAGTCGGTGCTCGACGGGCTGGTGACGGCGCAGTCCGCGCGCCACGTGAGCCTGCTGCAGGCGGGCGCGACCGCGGCGGCCCTGGGCCCGGGGATCGAGATCGACCTGTTCGACCGGGGCGGGATCGCGGTGGACGACGTCGTCTTCCTCCAGGCGGTGGGTCCGCAGGGATGAGCCCGACGCACCGGCCCTTGGGCGCCCGCGAGGAGCGCTGATGCCCCGCGCCGCCGACCGGGCGGAGCTCCCGGCGAAGGCCGACGAGCTTCGAAAGCCAGCCGGTGGGGGCGCGGCGGCCGGGCGCGGGACGGAGGGTGGCGCGCTTCCGGATTCCCGCGCCCTGCTCCGCCGGCTGCTGGCGCAGACGGGAAACTTCGGCCACGGCGCGGCCGACCGGACCGCGTCGGCACGAGACGAACGATTCGCCGTGCGCGCGGTGGGGGCGGTGACCCCGATCTCCCCGCGCCTGCAGCGGCAGCCCCGGGGCGACGCGAAGACCCGCTCGCCCGGGCAGGACGTCGCCACGGGCGCCGGGACCGTCGCGGAGTACGAGGCACTCCTCCGCACGCTCTACCAGCGCGCGGACGAGGCGATCTTCGCCGAAGCGCAGTTCATGCTCCAGAGTGGCGTCGAGCCCAAGTCCGTGGCGAAGTGGGCGGTGAAGGCGCGCAACCAGGCGAAGGCCGCGATCCGCGCATGGGACCTGGCGGTCGTCCGCTTGCTCGCGGAGAAGCGGAATTTAAAGAAGTACGGCGACCCGCTCGGTCCGTCGTACGAGCAGCTCAAGGCGGGCGATCCGGCGAAGAGCATCCGACCCCACTCCGACGCCGACATCGTCCGCTCGGCGGGAAAGGCGAATGCCGGCGTGAGCCGGTGGGCGGGGCGCCTGCGGATCGCCGGGCGCATCCTGATCGTGGTCGACATCGCCATCGCCGCCTGGCAGGTCGCGTCGGCCCCCGAGGTGGACCGGCCGCGCGAGTTGCTGCGGCAGGTGGGCGGGCTGGCGGGGGCGGCGGCCGGCGGCTGGGCCGGGGCGGTGGTCGGCGGCGAGATCGGCGCCGCGATCGGCGTCTGGTTCGGGGGCGCGGGGGCGATTCCCGGCGCCGCGATCGGCGGAATCATCGGCGGGATCGGCGGGGCGCTGATGGGCGGGTTCGCCGGGTACGGCGCCGGAGACCTGCTCGCCGACCAGTTCTATCCCCCGGCCCAGACCGGCTTCGAGGGGGGATTCAAGTGACCGGCGGATGGCTGGGGTGGACGGACGGTCGCCTGCGGCTGGTGGCGGACGGAGCGGGCGTGGTCGCGGAGCCCGTCGGCGACCTGCCGCGGGAAAGGCTGGGCGAAGTCGGATTCGCCGTCGGCCGCACCTGGCAGCTCCTCCTCCCCGGTGCGGGGCCGCCGCGGCTCCTGGTGTCGAACGACGGCGCGGGGTGGACCGCTCTTCCTCCCCCGCCGGTACGGGGCCCCGCGAGCGTGGGCCTGCACCCAGACTCGGGGCGGGTCGCCGTGGTGGAGGCCGGCTGGCTGCACGCGTGGGAGCTCGCTGGCGGATGGCGGACCCTCCCGCTCCCCGGAGGCGCCGTCTGGGTGGGAGAGGGCACGGACGGCGAATGGTGGGCGGTAGGAAGCCGACCCTCGCGGCGGGTGCGGGGCAGCGACCGCGAGGCGGCCGCGTGGCGGGGTGCGGGAGGGGAGTGGACGTCCGTCGCGGTCCGCCCGTCGTGGTGCGACGCATACCGCGCAATCGAGAGCGGCGGGTTTGAGACGCTGCAGGCCGCCGACGCGCGCGCCGAGCCGGTGGTGCTCGCCTCGGAGTGCGCCTGGTTTCTCGAGGATCCCTCGTGGTTCCTCTTTACCTCGAGGGGCGACGGCCGCTTCGCGGTGCAGCGGCTCGCCGGGCGCGTGCTGGTGCGGCTGCACCGCTGCACCGGCGGGCGCCCGGTGGCGGTCACGGCCGACGGCGAGCTATGGGACTGGAACGGGCGGCGCTGGGACGAGCGGGGGAGCGCGGCGGGGCTGCGCGAAATTGGGCACCGCCGCGCCCCCTACCGCGCGCACCTCGCGCCCGGCGACCCGTCGATCTACGGAGTCCACGTGCAGACTCGGGACGGGCGCGAGGTGCGGACGCCGGTGCGCAGCGAGGACCGTGGCGCCTCATGGGAGGCGGTGGACCTCGCCGGTGCCCTCGCGGTCGCCGCCTGGTCCGCACCCCCACGCGCGACGACGCCCGACGCGGGCGCCGCCCCATGAAGCCGTTCCACTCCGGCCGCGGAGTCGATTGATGCAGCCACCCGTCGCCGCCACGAAGCCGGCGAAGCCCGCCGGCAAGGCCGGAAAGCCCGCGAAGCCCGGGACCCGGGGCGCGCTCAAGGGCGCCTCGAAGAGCCCCACGCGCGGCGGGGGCCGCAGCGGGCAGCCGGCCGGGCCCGCCGGGCGTGGGCCGCTCGGCGACCCCGACGCCCTGCTGCGCCGGCTGGTGGCGCAGGCGGGGAGCTACGGCCGGGGGACGGTTCCCGCGCCGGGGGGCGGCCCGCGCTCGGCGCCGCGGCCGCCGCCCGCCACCGTCTCGCGCACCGCGCCGCGCCTGCAGCGCTGCGGCTGCGGGGGGAGCTGCCCGAAGTGCCGCGCCGCCGCCGCGGCGCGGGAGAAGGAGGAGCAGCCGCGGATGGCGGCGCAGTCGGTCACGCTGCTGGGGCCGCGGCTGCAGCGCTGCGCCGAGGCCGGGTGCCGGGGCCACGACGAGGTCTCGCTCGCCGAGGAGCCGCCGCTCACCGCCACCTCGCCGCGGCTGCAGCGCAAGGCGCGGGGCCCGCGGGCCGCGGCGTCGGAAACGGGCGCCGTGGCGGCGGTGCTGCGCGCGTCGGGGCAGCCGCTGGACTCCGCCACCCGGTCGTCGATGGAGCGCGGCTTCGGGCGCGACTTCGCGCACGTGCGGCTGCACACCGGCACCGCGGCCGCGGACGCCGCCGCCAGCCTGCACGCGCGCGCCTTCACCTACGGGCGCGACATCGCCTTCGGCGCGGGGCAGTACGCGCCGCACTCGCGCGAGGGGCGGCGGCTGATCGCGCACGAGCTCGCGCACACCGTGCAGCAGGGTGGCGGCGCGGCTGCATCTCCTCCCTCCGTGCAGACCTTCTCCTTCGGCGGCTCGACCTACGACGCCCTGGAGCGCGAGGCCGACCGCATCGCCGCGCGGGTGGTGGACGGCGCGGGGGCGGGGCCGCTCTCCGCCGCGGGGCCCGGCGTGCAGCGCTTCGACTGGCCCTCGTGGGACGACATCGAGCAGGGCGCGTCCGACGCCTGGGACTCGGCGGTGAGCACGGGCGGCGAGGCGCTCGCGTGGGCGGGCGAGACCGCGTCGGACGCCTGGGACGCCGCGTCGGAGGCGGTGAGCTGGCTGGCGACGGAGGCGGGCGAGCTGGCGCTGGCCGGCGCCAACGCGCTGGTGGGGCTCTGGGGCGGGTCGGTCACCATCCGCGGCGGGTGCCTGGTGGTCAGCATCCCCAGCATCACCCTCTTCCCCTCCTTCCAGAAGACGCTGGGCGAGACGCCGCCGGTCGGCTTCTTCGTCCCCCTGATCGAGGGCGGCGCCATGATCGGCCCCATCCCCATCGCGGGGATGGCCGGCTTCATGGCCTACGCGCAGGCCTCCATCGAGGCCGCCGTCGGGCCGGGGGAGCTGCGCAACATCTCCTTCAGCGTCTGCCCCTTCGCCACCACCGCCAGCGCCACGGCGCAGCTCTACGCCGCCGCCGCCCTCGCCCCGCGCATCACCCTCTTCGGCGGCGCCTTCGCCGCGGCCGGCACGGTGATCCCGTTCGATCCCCCGATCCCCATCATCGCCATCATCCAGGCCGGGCTCAGGGGGACGGGGACCGGCTGGATGATCGGCGCCATCCGCGACACGGTCACCCTCGCCTACGCCTCGGGGCGGCTCAGCTTCTCGAACCTCACCACCCTCCAGGCCGGCGTGCTGCTGCAGGGCGACCTGGACTTCTTCGCCGCGGTGCGCCTCTATGACAAGATCGTCTGCCAGTACGTCTACCCGCTCCTGCACTGGGAGGGCGGGCGTGCCTGGGAGCTGAACATCCCCCTGCACGCCGGAATCGGCCGCGGCGGCGCCTCGGGCGGGGTGGGGCCCATCACCCACGGCCCCATCCCCGTCTCCAGCATCGAGACGGTGATCCGCGGCCTTCCGCGCGGGCTCAACTGCCTGAGCTGGCAGGAGGTCAAGCGCTTCCTCTGCGACCGCGGCGTGATCCCCAAGCGCTACTGCGACGACGAGCCCGGCGGCGCGCACGTGCTGCGCAAGCAGCTCGCGCTCGCCATCTGCAAGTGCGTGGGCAAGGACACCTGCGGCGGCGGCAAGATCTACCGCAAGTGCTTCGAGGTCGACTCGAACATCTGCAGCAACGGGCACCCGGACCTGCAGAAGGCGGCCGACAAGCACTGCAACCACGACCCCGACCTGACGTCCAGGTGCGTGCGCTCGGGCGGCTGCCGCTTCCGCCACACCGACGCGCGCTGCCCGGTGAAGGAGAAGGACTGCAAGGACGGCCACTTCGGCGGGGCGGGCGGGCAGGGAGGCGTGGGGCCGGCGGCGCCGTGCGCGGTGCCGACCAACTTCCGCCAGACGGCGGGGCGCGACGCGGGCGGCGGCGTGCTCCACTTCGAGTACGCCTTCGACTCCAGCACCGGCGTGCTGGCCGACCTGTCGGCGTGCGAGGTGGGGGAGAACGTCACCTATCCCAACGGCGATCCGTACAAGTGGCCGTCGCCGCCGTGGGACGGGGGGACGACCCCCAATCCCACCGTGATCTGGGTGCCCGCGACGCCGGGGAAATTCCAGGACAACCACTCGAGCAAGGGGTTCAAGAAGCCGTACAAGCGCGCCACGTTCCAGGCCAACCAGATCTACCGCTATCGCACGCCGTGCAAGAACAGCGGAAACCCGGTGGCCATGTCGCGCAACATCACCATCGCGCGCGCCGTCACCGAGCCCTCGACGGGGCACTGGAAGTACCGGATCACCAAGAGCGGCAAGGCCGCGGAGATCGACCCGCTGCCGTAGCCGCGGCGCAGGCACGGAAAACGATGGGTTTCCCTCGGAGACGACGGAGTCGGGGG
>DASYJZ010000752.1:0-6432 GCA_035995965.1 Longimicrobium sp.
CGGGGATCCTGGTCGCGCTGGGGGTGGAGTGGCGCGCGGCGGTATTCACGGGGCTGCTGGTGTCGCTCTCCTCCACCGCCATCGTGCTCAAGCTGCTGGCGGACCGCGGCCAGGCCACCCGCAGCCACGGGCAGGTTGGGCTGGGGCTGCTCATCTTCCAGGACCTGGCCATCATCCCCATGGTGCTCCTCCTGCCGCTGCTGGGCGGCGGGGGCGGGTCGCCGGGAGAGGTGGCGCTGGCGCTGGGGAAGGCCGCGGGGATCATCGTGGCGGTGCTGGTGGTGGCCCGGCGAGTGATGCCGCCGCTGCTGGAGATGGTGGCGCGCACCTGCGCCCCCGAGCTCTTCCTGCTCACCGTGATCGCCGTCTGCTTCGGCACCGCGTACCTCACCAGCCTGGCGGGAGTGAGCCTCTCCCTGGGCGCGTTCCTGGCGGGGCTGGTGGTGAGCGAGAGCCGCTTCAGCGAGCACGCCCTGGGCGAGATCCTGCCGCTGCAGATCCTGTTCAGCGCCACCTTCTTCGTGTCGGTGGGGATGCTTCTGGACCTGGGCTTCCTGGTGCACCACCTGCCGATGGTCGCGGCGGCGGCGGCGGGCGTGCTGGCGATCAAGACGCTCACCACCACGGCCGCGGCGCGGGCGCTCGGGTACCGGCTGCCGGTGGCCGGCGCCGCGGGGCTGCTGCTGGCGCAGGTCGGGGAATTCTCCTTCGTGCTCGACCGCGCCGGGCGCGCGGCCGGGCTCTCGCCGCTGGGCCGCGGCGAGGCGGGGTCGCAGACCTTCATCGCCGCGACGGTGGTGCTGATGATCGCCACGCCCTACCTGGCGTCCGCCGCGTCGTGGCTTGAGGCCCGCCGCGGGTCGCGCGCGCCGAGCCGCAAGGCGGACGCGGCGGGGCCGGCGGGGGAGGGCGACGGGCTGGAGGGGGTGCGGCTGGAGAACCACGTGGTGGTGGCCGGCTACGGCGCGGGCGCGCGGCAGCTCGTCCGGGTGCTGAACGGCACCGGCGTCCCCTTTGTGATCACCACGCTCAATCCCGAGGGCGCGCGCGAGGCCGAGGCGGCGGGCTACCCCGTGCTGCGCGGCGACTCGGCGCGGCAGCGCACGCTGGAGCGGGTGGGGATCGAGCGGGCGAAGGTGATGGTGATCGCCGACGACGACGCGGCCACCGCGTCGCGGATCACCACGGTGGCGCGGATGACGAACCCCACCATGCGCATCGTGGTGCGAACGCGCTACCTGGCCGAGGTCGACCCGCTGGCCGAGGCGGGCGCCGACCGGGTGCTGGCGGAGGAGCTGGAGGCGGTGGTGCAGCTCTTCGCCGACGTGCTGCGCGAGTACCGCGTGGCCCCGGAGGAGATAGAGGCGCAGGAGGCGGCGGTGCGCGCGGGGCGCTACGCGGCCCTCCGCGCGGCCGAGTTGCCGCCCCTCCCCCCGTGCCCGCTGGAGGGCGACTGCCTGGAGTCGCGCACCGTCACCGTGCGCGAGGGCGCGCCGGCGGCGGGACGCCGGCTGGGCGAGCTGACGCTGGCGCCCTACGGCCTGAAGGTGCGCGGCCTGCGCGCGGACGGCGTCTGGCAGCCGGAGCCGCCCGACGCCGCCGTGCTGCGTCCCGGCAGCGAGCTGGCGCTGGCCGGCACTGCCGAGGCGTTCGCGCGCGGCGCGCCCCTCTTCCGCCCCGCGGGCGGAGGGCTCCCCGCGCCGCCGCCGCCCGCGCGCAGGCGGGCGACGGTGGACACGGAGCAGGTCGTCACCCTGCAGCCCGCGGATGCGGGGAAGTGCACGCACCTGGCGCAGGTGCGGCCGGTGCACCCCGGCAGCCGCGGCTGCGAGGAGTGCCTGCGCACGGGCGACGACTGGGTGCACCTGCGCGTCTGCATGAGCTGCGGCCACGTGGGCTGCTGCGACGACTCGAAGAACCGCCACGCGACCGCCCACTTCACCGCCACCACGCACCCGGTCATACGGTCGATCGAGCCCGGCGAGACGTGGGGGTGGTGCTACGTGGACAGGGTCGAGCTGTAGCTCGATCGAAGCGAAGCGGTCCGCCCTACTGGCCGGTTCGGGCGGGCGGCCGCGGGAGCGCCGTCGGTGGCACGAGGTTGTTCAGGCGCATGTAGTTCGCGAGCTGGCTGTAGTGGTCCGCCATGTCCACCACGTGGCCGAGCACCATGGTCGCGCGCGTCAACGGCCGCGACTGGCCGCGGAACGTCACGGTGACCTGGTCGGCCAGCTTCGCATCGTCGAGCTGCGCGAAGGCGTTCTCGCAGAACGTGAACGAGGCCTTGAGCTGCGCGACCAGCCTGTCCTTGGGCCACGCGGCCTTGACGGAGTCGGCGGTCGCGGTGTCCTCCGCCGCCTGCGTCGCCTTCATCTCGCCGAACGCGTTGCAGAAGAGGGTATTGTCGGTCACCAGGTGCTGGGCGATGTAGCCGATGGTGAGCTGCGCGGGCGTCGGCTTGTAGCTGAACAATCGCTCCGGGATCGAGTCGAACGCCTGCGCGATGTTCCGCTGCAGGGCCAGGGTCCGCGCGCGGAACACCGTGGTGATCGGGTTGGCGGGCGGCTGCTGGGCGGCGAGGCTCGCCGGCAGGGCCAGGGTGAGGAGCACTGCGTACGAGGTCTTCATACGTCCTCCCGGGAGGGATGTTGGGGGATCGGTGGGTTGATAGTCGGTGACGCGGCCAACTTGCGCAACCGTGCCGAGCCTGCGCTTCTGCAGCGTTCCCCTCCTCAGGCTGCGCTCGGCCTGTGCATTCGTTGGTCGCCGAAACAGAAATGGCTCTCACAGCGGTCACAGGGGACACCGGGGGAACTGCACCGCTTCCTCTGTGCCCCCTGTGACCCCTGTGAGAGATTGCTGTTTGCTCTGCTGGTCGACTGCACAGTCAATCGGCCGAAACGGGATCAGTTGGCGATCCCGGCCTGCGAGCGGTCACATCGGCAGCGCACAGGACGGTTCCGTCGCATCGCGGCACCTCGCGAAGCGGTACCCTGTCACCAAACCGAAGCCCGCCTCGGCGTACCGAGGCGGGCTTTGGCGCGTGGTGCGACGGTGGGGCCGAAGGTCAGGTCTGGAAGCCCGACACCAGCTCGCGCATCCGCTCGGCGGCGTGGAGGAGCTCCATGCTGCTGGCGGACATCTCCTGCGTGGCGGCACTCTGCTCCTCGGCCGCGGCGGAGACCTCTTGGGCGCTGGCGGCGTGCGACTCGCTCGTCCCCGACACCTCGGCGACGGCGGCCTCCACCCCCTCCATCGCCGCGCTGTTGCGCGACACCGCGTCCTCCACCTGGCCGGCGGCGGAGCGCACCCCGTCGACCGCCACCAGGATCTGCTCCAGCGCGGCGTCGGCGCCCTTGGAGACGTGCTCCACGTCGGCCACCTTCTCCTGCCCGCGCCCCATCGTCCCCACCACCTGCTCGATGCGCTGGCGGATGGCGCCCACGTTCTGCGCGACCTCCTGCGCCGCGCGCGCCGAGCCCTCGGCGAGCTTGCGCACCTCCTCGGCGACCACGGCGAAGCCGCGGCCGTGCTCGCCCGCGCGCGCCGCCTCGATCGCGGCGTTCAGCGCCAGCAGGTTGGTCTGCCGCGCGATTCCGGTGATGGTCTCCACGAAGCGGTCGATCTGCAGCGAGGTCTGCGCCAGCTCGGTGACCTGGTTGGCGCTCGCCTGCACCACGTCGCGGATCTCCACCAGCCGCGCCAGCGCGCCCGTCACCTCCTGCCGGCTGCGGGTGGCCACCTCGAAGATCTGCTGCGTGAGCGTGGTCACCATCCGCGACGCGTTGGAGATCTCCTGCGTGCGGCGCTTCATCTCGTCCAGCGCCTCCTGCGTGGCCTGCAGCCCGTGGCTCTGGCTCTCGGCGCCGCCGGCGATCCCCACCATGGCGGTGGCCACCTCGCCGCTCGACGCCGCCACCTCCTCGCTGATGCTGGAGAGGTCCGACGCGAAGGTGGAGATGCGCTCGGCGGTGGACACCGTCTCGCTCACGATGTTGCGCAGCTGCTCCGCCATCCCGCTGAACGCGGCGGCCAGCGACGCGAACTCGCCCGTCATCCCGCCGTCGAGCTTCACCCGCAGGTCGCCCTCGCCGAGCTGCTCGGCGGCGATCACCAGGTCGTGCAGCGGCCGGGTGATCCCGCGCACGGTGCTGTAGACCAGCAGCGCGGCGATCAGCGCCGCCAGCAGCCCGATCACCACCAGCACCGCTTCGCTCTTGCGCGCCTCGTCCTGCAGCTGGGCGGAGGCCGCCGACACCTTCTGGGCCTGCGCCTCGCTGATCTTGCGGATCTCGCGCTGCAGCTCCTGCGTCTGCGGGCGGATGGCGGCCACGCGGGCCAGCGCCCCCGCGCCGTCGCCCACGTCGCGCTGCGCGTGGGCCAGGGCGTACTCCACCTCGATGCGCGAGTGGAGCCCCTCCACCTTCACGATCTCCTGCTGCTCGGCGGGGGAGAGGTCCTTCAGGTCCTTGTACTGGCGCCGCTGCTCGTGCGCCTGCCGCCCGAAGTCGCTGAACTGCTGGGCGATGTCGGCGCCGGGGGTCACCAGGTAGCGCTCGCCGGCCGCGATCTGGTTGAGGATCAGCGACTCCAGCGAGCTGCCGATCTCGGTGGTGCGCCGCAGGCTCCCCAGCCGCTCGTCCATGCGGTCCGTGAGCCGCTTGACGGTGAGGAAGCTCCCCAGCGCGCCCGCCAGGATCAGGAGCACCAGGAAGGTGCCGCCGTAGATCAGCCGGTCCCGGATCGACTGGAAGAAGCCGGGCCGGGTGACGGAAGTGCTCATCGCGTGCCTCGGGTAAGCTGGATGGTGCCGTTCTGGATGGTGCCCACGGCGAAGGCCTTCTGCAGCGGGTCGCCGTTCTGGTCGAAGCGGATCTCGCCGGTGGCGCCCTGGAAGGGGGCCGCGCCGCCCGTCTGCCCCAGCGTGCGCAGGTAGCGCTGGATCCCCTCGCGGGTGGCGCCGTTGGCCCGCGCCGCGGCCGCCAGCAGGTTCACCGCGTCGTACGCGGCCGCGGCGAAGGGGTCGGGGTCCTTGCCGTACGCCTGCCGGAAGGCGGTGGCGAAGGCCTGCGCGCGCTCGCCGGCGGCGGGGTGATAGAGGAGCCCCACCAGCGTCCCGTCGTAGAGCGGCCCCTTCCCCGAGAGCGGCACCAGCCCGTCGCCGCCGATGAAGCGCGCCTGCAGTCCCAGCGCCCGCGCCTGCTGGATGATCTTCGCCGCGGCCACGTCCAGCCCGGCGATGAACACCAGCTGCACCCCGCGCATCTGCATGCGCTTGAGGTAGGGCGAGAAGTCGGCGGTGGAGTCGGAGAAGGGGTCGTACTCGGCCACCGTGCCGCCGGCCTTCACCAGCGCGTCGCGGAAGGCGCCGGCCAGCCCGCGGCCATAGTCGTCGTTGGTGTACATCACCGCCACCGTCGGCGAGAGCTGCCGGGCCGCGGCGGCGAGCGCCACCGCGTTGGCCGAGTCGCTGCTGGCCACGCGGAAGGTCCAGTCGCCGAGCCTGGAGACGGCGGGGCTGGTGGCCGTTGTCGCCAGCTCCGGCAGGGTGCCGCGGATGCTGTCGGCCTGGCCGTTGTAGATGGCGGCCGAGGCGATGGTGGTCCCCGAGTTCACCGGCCCCGCCAGCGCCACCACCTTGGGGTCGCGCACCAGCTCGGCGGCGATGGAGATGGCGGTGTGCGCGTCGGCCCCGTCGTCCTTGGGGAGCAGCACCAGCTGGCGGCCGTCGATCCCGCCGGCGGCGTTGATCTCCTTCACCGCCAGGTCGGCGCCCTGCTTCGTCGCGATCCCGTAGTCCTGCTGCAGCGGCCCCGCGAGCGCGAAGGTCACCTGCGAGCCGCCACCGCCGCCGCGGCCGCAGGCGGCCAGGGCGAGGAACGGGAGATAGCGCGCCGCGCGGACGTATGCCGGGGCACGCGGCGGGGGGCCGCGGCGGGGCGGGGGCGGAAGCATGGAGGGCCGGGGAGCCGGGAATGGGGTGAGAACGCCGCATTCTATGGGCGCCGTCACGGCGTTGTCAACCGAAAACGGCAATCTCACGCAGAGACGCAGAGCCGCGGAGGGAGGCGCGGATCTTCCCGCGGCTCCGCGTGATACGGATATGAATCCGGGATAGAGTCGGCGCATCTCGCCGGCTCACGTGCTGACGCGGTGATAGATCCTTTCCGCCCGCTGGTCATTCCGCAGACGATGTTTACAGCGTGGCCGGCCCGCAGGATGACGTCGTTGGGTTGGATCCGTCCACCGATGTGTTTAGCGGATGGGTACGGGAGGAGACTGCTTCGGGGGATTTTACCTGGCGAGATAGGCGGCGAAGAGGGCGACGGTGGCCTCCACGTCGCGCACGTCGACGGCCTCGAAGGGGGAGTGGGAGTAGCGGATCGGGGGGGCCACCAGCAGCGCCTCCATCCCCTGGCGCACCAGGTGGGC
>DASYJZ010000753.1:0-14978 GCA_035995965.1 Longimicrobium sp.
CGGCGGGCACATGATGGTGGCTGCCGGCGTGGACACCGACACCGGCTTCGTGCTGGTCGACGATCCATGGCCGCCCAACACCGGCGACTCTCTATGGATCAGCTACCCGGACTATGTCAGCCAGACCGGGGTACACACGCACTGGGTGGACTACTACGACATCGCTCCCGCTGGCGGCCCGCCGCCATCATCTAAGATCATGGGGACCGAGCCAATGTCCGACGAGCCTTCAGCAGCGGCGCCGACGCGGCATGCGGACGCGGACGCAGCGGCACACGAGGGGCTCCGCCTGCTCCCGCGGCTGGCCGAACCGGCCGCGCGCGTGGTGGGCGCAGGCCCGCCGCCCGACGCCTCGGCGCTCGATCTGGGCGAGCCGTTCACGGTCAAGTACGTGCAGCGGGATACGCTCGCCACCTATCAGTCCGGGGCGGATCCGCGGCGTCTGCTGGATGATGTAGGCGAGCGGCTGTACCCCGTGCTGGGCAGCGGCGGCCAAACGACCGCGGCCGTCCGTGTGACGCAGCGCGATGGAGAGTGGACGGTGAAGAGTGTGGGCGAGCCGCATCTGGCGCGTGACGTGGTCGAGGTCCGCAACCGCGATGCGGCAGTCACAGGCACCGCCTTGGGCGATTACCTCCTCGTACAGATTCCCGCGCTGTACCAGGCTTTCGTCGGCCGGGAGGACACGAACGGCCGCCTTGTGCTGTTGCCGGTGTATGATGATTTCGAGAAAGGGATGGCGCGCGCCGAGCCTGGTACCGGTGACTACCTTCTCTCACGGCTCGTGCCGGACGCAGAGCAGGGGCGCTCGGCACTAGCCGAGGAGGGTCCCGAGGGCCTGCTGCTGTGATCGGCGTGTTCGAGAACGAATGAAGCGGGCCACGTCCGGTGCTTTCCACCGCGCGCGGCCTGCTTTTGAACCAGAGCCGTCCGTATCTGGGACCCCTCTGCGCCCGTGGGTCGATGCTGACTCCGTCGTTACGGGCGGCAGGTCTTCAGCACCAAACGGAGCTCACGTTCCCCCGTACCATTCGTAGCCCTTGTCGCTCCAGTAGCCGCCGTTGCGCTGCGGCATGAAGACGACCTTGGTCAGGTACTTGGTGTTCTTGTAGCCGAGCTTCACCGGCGAGTGCACGCGGGCGGGGGCGCCGTACCAGGAGTTGAGGAAGCGGCCCTCGCGCATGAAGGCGACCAGCGTCTGCGGGTGCATGGCGCTCTCCAGGTCCCAGCTCTCGTGATAGCCGCTGTCGAACGACTGGAAGTCCACGTACCCCGCGTCCGGCCGGATGCCGGCGAGGCGGGCCAGCGCGCTCACCCGCACGCCGGTGAACTGCGTCGACGCCGTCCATCCCTCCACGCAAAAGTGGTCGATGCGCTGCGTCACCCGCGGCAGCTTCGCCAAGTCCTCCAGCGTGAGGCGCAGCGGCGTCTTCACCGCGCCGGACACCTCGAGCGCCCACTTGCCGCGCACCGACTCGTCCCACACCGGCGGGCCGCGGGAGATGTAGTACGAGGGCATCCGGTTGCCCACCAGCCGGTCCGCCGCGGCGTGGTTCATCGACGTGTGCCGGAAGAGGAAGCGCTCCACCGACTCGTTCCGCCGCTCGGCCCAGCGCAGCACCTTCAGCGCGCCCTTCGGCCCGCGCGAGTCGCACGCCTCGGCGATCAGCGCCGCCGCGGACACGCCGCCCAGGGCCAGGAACCGGCGCCTGTCCATCATCGCCCCACCTCCTCTTCGTCCGTCTCGCCTGCGCCGCCGCCGATCTCATCGCGTCCGAGGTTCGCGTTCGACACGACCGCGGTCCCATCCCCATCCCGAACCCCGCCGGCATCCGGGACATCCACCGCATCTACAGCCTCTACGGCGGGAGCGGCTTCGGGGGATGGAGACGACGCCGCTTGCGCGTCCTGTCGCATCGCCCCCCGGTGGGCGAGCGAGATGGCCATCGCCTCGGCGGCCCCGGTTCCCGCGAGCGGAGGCGCCGTCCTCGCGATCGCGAGGACGGGCTTCCTGCGCCCGCGGAGGAAGGGGCGGGCGTTCAGCGCCTCGGGGGAGCGGGACTCATCGTAGTCGCCGGTCACCATCGACCGCAGCGACTGCGGGTCGACGGCGAAGACCATGAAGACGTGGCCGGCGCCCAGCAGCACCAGGAGGAGCATCACCACGAAGTGCCAGTAGCGCGCCCAGACGTATCCGCCGAAGAGACCCGTCAGCGGCGCGAGCTGCACCGGCTTCCAGATCGCGATCCCGGTGAGCACCGCCAGCACGCCGAGCCAGGGGAGCGCGAAGTAGACCCCCTTCTGCAGCGCGTTGTGCTTCCCCTGGTGCGGGTGCGTCTTCCGCACGAAGAGGTAGAACTTGATCATCTCCCACCCGTCGCGGACGTCGCCGCGGCGCGGGGCCAGGTCGCGCCACTCGCCGTGCAGCCAGACGAAGGCCAGGTAGAGCGCCCCGTTCAGCGCCAGCACCCACATCATCGCGAAGTGCCAGTTGCGCGCGCCCGAGAGCCATCCCCCGAAGGTGAGCCACGCCGGCGCCTCCGTCCCCTCCCACGGCCAGCAGCAGAACGTCTCGCCCTTGCGCGCGAACGCCGGGTACGCGTTGAAGATGCGCAGCCCGCTGGCGATCATCAGCGTGAGCGCGACCGCGTTCACCCAGTGCGTGGCGCGCACGATCCAGTGGTGGCGCTTCCCGGCGTGGTGCGGAACGGGTGGCGATTCGGCCATGGGGCGGTCGGGGCTGGGCGCGAGGCGGGAGGTGCGTTCGTGGATTCGACGTGCGTGACCGCTCCACGGTTACAGGGTAGCGCCGGCCCAGCGTCGGCGCGAGCACATCATCCCCAAAAGAATGATCTCACGCGAAGCCGCGGAGGCGCAGAAAGCGATGCCGGCGCATCCTCTGCGTCTCCGCGGCTCTGCGTGAGATGCTGTTGCCGCCGTTGGCGCCGCGCAGTACCCTTGTCGCCGGCGTTCGCATCCTCGTGATCAACTCGGGCCTTGAACGAAGGAGACGGTCGATGGAGGTGTTCACCGAAGAGTGGGCGAACGCGTGCTGCGAGGCGCTGAACCGCGGCGGCGTCTACAGCGTGGCGGCGGCGGAGTGGGAGGAGGGCGTCAGCGTGCTCTCCATGTCGGCCGACCCCGCGCACGGCATCATGGAAGACCGCGCGGTGTTCATCGACGCGCACCGGGGCCACTGCCGCGGCGCGCGCATGGCGAGCGAGGCCGACATCGAGGCCGCGCCCTACGTCTTCCGCGCCGACGCGGCGACCTGGAAGCGGCTGCTCGCGGGCGAGGTCGAGCCCGTCACGGCGGTGATGCAGGGGAAGCTGAAGCTCGTCCGCGGCAGCCTCTTCGCCCTGGCCAAGCACGCCAAGGCCGCCACCGCCATGGTCGCCGCCGCCGGCGAGGTCGGCGGCTCCTTCCCCGCGTCGCGGACGACCGCCGACGCCGCCTACGCATCGAGCGACGCCCCGGAGGACGACGCGGCCAACGGCTGAGGGCGCGTCGACGCCATTCACGGCAACGCACTCCCGCACTTCGCACGTTCGCACTCGCCTTCGGAGGCCCCCTGAGACGCCGCGACCTCCTCCGCCTCCCGGTGAACGCCGCGCTCGAGGGCGTGGCGCCGGTGCTCGAGCGCGCCTCCCGCCCGCCGCCGGGGAGCGCGCCGGGAACGCTGGAGTCCATGCCCGGCGCCACGCCGCCGCGCGTGACGGTGTTCGCCTACGGCCCGCACGACTTCACCGAGTTCGAGGCGGAGGACCTCCCCGCCCTGGCGCGGCTGCACGACCATTACCCGGTCGCGTGGGTGAACGTCGACGGGGTGGGCCACGCCGGCACCGTCGAGGCCATCGGCGACGCCTTCTCGCTCCACCGCCTGGCGCTGGAAGACGTGATGCACGTCACCCAGCGCCCCAAGGTCGAGGACTTCGACGGGCACCTCTTCATCGTGGTGAAGATGGCCCGCCGCGCCCCCCGGCTGGACCTGGAGCAGGTCGGGATCTTCCTGGGCCGCGACTTCGTGGTCACCTTCCAGGAGCATCCCGGCGACGTGTTCGGGGAGGTGCGCGAGCGGCTGCGCGCCGGGCACTCGCGCATCCGCGCAGCGGGGGCCGACTACCTGGCCTACGCCCTGCTCGACGCCATCATCGACAACTACTTCCCCGTGGTGGAGGAGTTCGTCGACGAGCTGGAGGCGCTGGAGACCGAGATCGTCGAGCGGCCCAGCCATGCCTGCGTGCACCGCCTGCACGACATCAAGCGCGAGCTGATGGCGCTGCGGCGGGCGATCTGGCCGCTGCGCGAGGCCCTGGGCGCGCTGGTGCGCGACCCGGGCGACCTGGTGCACCCGGACACGGTGGTGTACCTGCGCGACTGCCAGGACCACGCCTTCCAGGTGCTGGACCTGGTGGAGAACTTCCGCGAGGTGGCGGGGTCGCTGGCGGACCTGTACATCAGCACGGTGGGCAACCGCACCAACGAGATCATGAAGGTGCTCACCATCTTCGCCGCGCTCTTCATCCCGCTCAGCTTCGTGACCGGGGTGTACGGGATGAACCTGCAGCACCCCGACCGCGCCTGGTACTGGGCCTGGCCCTTCGCCATCGGGGTGATGCTGCTGGTCGCGCTGGGCCTGGGCGTGTTCTTCTACCGCCGCGGCTGGATCGGCAGCCGGGGATGAGCGAGGTACGACATGCGGCGTGAAGACGTGATCCGCTCGATCCGCGAGCACCTGCCGGACCTCGACAAGTTCGATGTCCGCTCCATCGCGGTGTTCGGCTCGGTCGCGCGCGACGAAGCGACGACCGGGAGCGACGTGGACGTGCTCGTGGAGTTCGGTCGCGCCACGTTCGACGGCTACATGGGCCTCAAGTTCTTCCTCGAAGACCTCCTCGGCGTGCGCGTGGACGTCGCGACGGTCGACTCGCTGAAGCCTCGGGTACGCGCGCGGGTGCTGCGGGAGGCGGTGAATGTCGCAGCGTGACTGGCGCGAGTACGCGGAGGACATGATCGAATATCTCGGCGATGCGATTCGCTTTACCGATGGCGTGCCACTGGCGGACTTCGAGGCGAACAAGGAGAAGTACCTGGCCGTCTCGCGCGCGATGGAAATCGCGGGAGCAGCGGCCAAGCAGGTTCCACCCGAGGTTCGTGCGCGGTACCCCACAGTCGACTGGCGTGGTCTCGCCGCCTTCCGCGACGTCCTTGCCCATGCCTACCTGTTCCTGAAGCGCGAGATCATCTGGGACGCCGCGGTCAACAAGGCGCCCATCGTCCGAGATGAGCTTCTCCGCATCCTCCGCGGGGACGAACAGGAATGATGTCGTCCCCGCTCACGGACGGCGTCGAGCTGAAGCCTGCCACGCTCGCGGACGAGCCGGAGCTGCGGGAGCTGATGCGCGAGTTCTACGCGCACGAGGGGCTGGCCTTCGACCCGGAGCGCACGCTGGCCGCGTTCCGCACGCTGGCGGCGGATCCGAACCTCGGGCGCGTCTGGATCTTTCGCGTGGACGGCGAGGCGGTGGGATACCTGGCGCTGACGGTGTGCTTCAGCCTGGAGTTCGCGGGGCGGTACGCGCTGATCGACGAGCTGTACGTGCGCGAGGCGCACCGCGGCCGCGGCATCGGCGCGCGGGCGCTGGAGGCCGCGGCCCAGGCGTGCCGCGAGCTGGACGTCTCCGACCTGCGGCTGGAGGTAGACGTCCGCAACACGCGGGCGATGGAGCTCTACCGCCGCCTCGGCTTCGCGCTGCAGGAGCGGCACCTGATGAGCCGGTGGATCGCGTGAGCGGCGGCGAGCTGGGCCGCCTGCCGCCGTCGATGACCGTCCCGCCGCCCGGTCCGCAGTCGCGCCGGCTGGCGGAGGAGCTGGGGCGCTGGGAGTCGCCCAACGTCACCTACCTGGCGGACGACTTCCCCATCTTCTGGGACGAGGCGAAGGGCGCCAACGTGCGCGACGTGGACGGCAACGTCTACGTAGACCTCACCGCGGCGTTCGCCGTCGCGGGGCCGGGGCACGCGCACCCGCGCATCGTCGCGGGCGTGCAGGCGCAGGCCGCGAGGCTGATGCACGGGATGGGCGACGTCCATCCCCCCGCCGTGAAGGTGGAGCTCCTCCGCGCGCTGGCCGAGGTGGCACCCGGGGGGCTGAACCGCGCGATCCTCGCCAGCTCCGGCGCCGAAGCGGTCGAGGCGGCGCTGAAGACGTCGGCGATCGCGACGGGGAAGCCGCGGGTGCTCGCTTTCGACGGCGGCTACCACGGGCTCACCTACGGCGCGCTCGCCGCGGCCGGCCGTGAGGACTTCCGCGCGCCCTTCGCCGCGCAGCTCGGGCGCATCGCGGCCTTCGCGCCCTATCCCTACGTCTACCGCTCCCGCTTCGGCCGCGACCCGGACGAGGTGTGCGCGGCGACGCTGCGCGAGGTGGAGCGCCAGCTCGATGCGTCGGACGACGTCGGCGCGATCCTGGTGGAGCCGGTGCAGGGCCGCGGCGGCGACGTGGTGCCGCCCGGCGGCTTCCTCCCCGGCCTGCGCCGCGTCTGCGACGAGCGCGGGCTGCTGCTGGTGCTCGACGAAATCTACACCGGCTTCGGCCGCACCGGGCGCTGGTTCGCGTGCGAGCACTGGGGCGTAATCCCCGACCTGCTCTGCGTGGGGAAGGGGATGACGGGGGGGATGCCGTTTGCCGCCTGCATCGGCACCGACGCGGTGATGGAGGCGTGGCCGCGCTCCACCGGCGAGGCGATCCACACCTCCACCTTCCTGGGCCACCCGCTCGGCTGCGCCGCCGCGCTCGCCTCCATCGCCGTGCTGCGCGACGAGCGGCTGGTGGAGCGCTCCGCCGACCTCGGCGCGCGCCTGACTGCGCGGCTGCGGGAGATGACGGCCGCCCACCCGCACGTCGGCGAGGTCCGCGGGCTGGGGATGATGATCGGGATCGAGCTGGTCCGCGACCGCGAGAGCCGCGAGCCGGCGCCGGAGTTGGCCGGTCGCGTCGTGGTGGAGACCCTTCGCCGCGGCGTGCTGACGCTCGGCGGCGGCATCCACGGCAACGTGCTCTCCCTCTCCCCCCCGTTCGTCCTCACCGACGAACAAGCCGACGCCGCGCTGGACGTGCTCGGAGCCGTCCTCGGCGCGATCTCAGGCTGAGCGGATTCTCTCACAGAGGTCACAGGGGTCACGGAGAACCATCCTCCGTGACCCCTGTGACCTCTGTGAGAGAAAGCAGTTTCAGTTCGGGCGGCTGCCGGCCTGCGCGCGCGCCTGGGTGATCGCCTGCTGTTGCGCCGCCATCAGCCGTTCCTGCAGCAGCTTGCCCCGCGCGAGCAGCCGGTCCGTCTCCGGTTCCACCTGCAGCATGCGGGTGTGCAGCGTCTGCTCGAGCTGCAGCGCGCGCTGGCTCAGCCCGGGTTGCCGCATCACCGCCTGCTGGGCGCGCAGGAAGCGCTGCTGGATCGCGACCAGGTCGGTGTTCAGCCGCTGGAGCTGCGCGCGGTCCCCGCGCTGCTGCGCCGCCTGCGCCTGCCCCTGCATCCCCTCCACGCGCGCGGCGAGCGCGTCGAGCCCCGGGTCCACGCGCAGCATGGCCACCTTCACGTCGCGCATGAAGGTCTCCTGCTGGCCGCGCACCTGCCCGTCCTGCATCACCCGGTTGTGCGCGGTCTGCAGCCGCGCCTGGATCTGCAGAAGCTCGGCGTACCATGCGCGCGCGCTGCTCTCCATCGACGCGCCCGGCACGTTGGCCCGGGCGTCCACCGGACGCGCGGGCTGCGAATGGAGCGCGGCCGGAACCGTCAGGGCGGCGGCGAGGGCCGCGGCCCGCGTGAGTCGGATCGTCAAACCGTGGGTCTCCTGCTGTGGAATCGCGCTCGTGCCATTCGAGCGGAGCGCCGCGCCCACGGTGCGGGACACGGCGCCTGTACAACCCCGGAACGCTCCGGGTGTTTCACTCTTTCCGCCCTTCGGTGGCGCGCCGGCCTACCCCGGGTGGCCCGCGGTGTCCGGCTTCACCGGCGGCGGCGCCGAGCCTCCGTCAGTGCTTCCATCCACCGGCTGGCCGATCACCCGCGGCCGCCTGGGCGTCCGCCCGCCGCCCGCGACAGGGGGCTCGCCGGGCGGCGGTCCGAGCCGCGGCGGCGGCGGCGCCGGGGGCGGCGACGGGCTCATGCCGCCGCGCGGCGCGGTGCCGTACGGGTCCTCCACGTTGCCGGGAAGCGGCGGGGGCGGCGGCGCGCCGGTGGCCTCCCGGCGGCGCTTCTCCTCCAGCGCGGGCCAGGTGATCCCCCGCCGCTCCAGGTCCGACGTCCCCACCGTGTCCACGTACGACCATGCGCCGGCCTCGTCGTCGTGCCACGCCGTGTCGCCCATCGCCATCGAGGGATAGGCCGCGTTCGGGTAGCACATCTGCGCCGGCGGCATGCGATGGATGAAGTACTCGGTGTAGAGGGCGCCGCTCCCGGGGCAGCTCGCGTCCACCGCCATCCCGGAGCGCCGGTCCACCTGCGCCGTCACCACGCCCCCGGGCGGCGACCAGGCCGCGGGCATGCGGCGGCCGCGGTAGACGGCGTTCATGATGCGCGCCCACACCGGCGCCGCCAGCGTCCCGCCCGAGGCGTTGGCGAGGATCGTCACCGGCCGGTCGAAGCCGAACCACACCGAGGCCACCAGGTCCGGCGTGTACCCCACGAACCAGACGTCGGTGGCGCCGTTGGTGGTCCCCGTCTTCCCCGCCGCCGGGCCGCGGAAGCCGGCGGCGCGCGCGGGGGTGCCGGTGCCGCGATCCACCACGTCGCGCAGGATGCTGGTGAGCACGAACGCCTCTTCCGGCTGGATGGCCCGCTGCGGCCGCGCCTCGGGCTCCCAGATCACCGCGCCGTTCTGGTCCTCCACGCGCCGGATCACGTGCGGCTGCACCAGCAAGCCGCCGTTGTCGAAGGCCGCGTAGGCGCGCACCAGCTCGATCGGCTTCACCTCGGCGGCGCCGAGCGCGGTGGCGGGGACGTTGGGGATGGGCGTGCTGAGCCCCAGGTCGTGCGCGGTGCGGATCACGCTGCTCATCCCCACCTCCTGCGCGATCTGCACCGTCACCGTGTTCTTGGAGCGCGTGAGCGCCTCGCGTACGGTCAGCGGGCCCGAGAACTCGCCGGTGTAGTTGCGCGGCGACCAGGTGCGTCCGCCGGTGAGCGTGATCTTCACCGGCTGGTCCTGGTAGATCTGGCTCGGCGGCACCCCGTCGATCAGCGCCGTGAGGTAGACGAACGGCTTGAACGCCGAGCCGGGCTGCCGAGACGCCTGGAAGACGCGGTCGAACTTGGAGTCGGCGTAGTCTCGCCCCCCCACCAGCGCCCGGATCTCGCCGGTCGAGGCCTCCATCACGATGGCGGCGCCCTGCAGGTAGGGCGTGTCGCCCTCCTCGGTGACCGTCCCCCTGGTCGTCGCGTAGGTGGGGTGGCGGAAGGCGCCGAACGCGCCGGACTCGATGGCGGCCGCCTGCCGCGCCACCACGGCCTCGGCGGCGCGCTGGGCCGCGGGGTCGAAGGTGGTGAAGACGCGCAGCCCCGCGGTGTTGTCGCTCCCGCCCAGCGCCTCGTCGAGCTCGCGCCGCACCCGCTCGATGAACCACGCACCCGCCACCGCGCGGTTCCCCCCGGAGCGGCGGGCGAGCCTGAGCGGGGCGCGGGTGGCGGCGTCCGCGTCGGCCTGCGAGACGTAGCCGGCCCTCGCCATCTCCCGCAGCACCAGGTTGCGCCGGCGCAGCGCCGCGTCCAGGTCCTCGCGCGGGTTGATGCGCGAGGGGGAGACGGGGAGCCCGCCCAGCACCGCGGCCTCTGCCAGCGTCAGCTTCGTCGCCGGCTTGCCGAAGTACTCCTGCGCGGCCGCGTCGACGCCGTAGGAGCCCTCGCCCAGGTAGATGTGGTTCAGGTACAGCTCCAGGATCTTGTCCTTCTCGAAGCGCCGCTCGATCTGCCGCGCCACCCGCATCTCCATGAACTTCCGGCGGATGGAGCGCTCGCGGTACGGCAGCGAGCGCGGGAAGAGGTTGCGGGCGAGCTGCATGCTGATGGTGCTCCCGCCCTCCTCCACCCCGCCGGACTTCACGTTCTTGAACAGCGCGCCCATGAAGCGCTTCCAGTCCACCCCTCCGTGCTCGTAGAAGCGCTTGTCCTCCACCGCCAGGAAGGCGCGGGGGAGGTAGGGCGGCAGCGAGTCGACAGGCACCACGCGGCGGCTGCCGGTGCCCAGCGTGGCGAAGGGCCGGCCGCCCATGTCCAGGAGCTGCGAGCCCTCGGACTGGTACCGCTCCAGCTCGGAGACGGGCGCGCAGCCGCCCAGCCCGCAGGGCGCGAACCACAGCCATCCGAAGACGATCAACCCCAGGGTGGCCAGGGCGGAGAGCCCGATCAAGATCTTGCGTTTCATGCGGATCGCTCAGGTCGCGGGGTATCTACGGAGTCATACCCTTGCGCGTTCCGTGCCGACATGCGGAAGGTGTGTCCAAAGTGAAAAAAACGTGTATTTCCATCGGTTTACGGAAAGGTCTCACGCAGAGCCGCGGAGAAGACGGAGAAACTGCAGTTCTCTCCGTTCCTCCGCGGCTCTGCGTGAGACCCTTCCGTTGCTGATCCGCCGAAACGTCTCAGGGCTTTCGCTTGCGCTCCTCCGGTGCCGGCGGCGGGGACGGCGAGGGACCGATGATGTCCTCGGGGCGGGGCACGCGCGGCTGGCCGGGGAACACCGGCGTACCGGGAAGCTCCGGTGTGGGGTCGATGAACTGCGGCTCCGCCGCGCGCTCCGGGCAGCTCGGCTCCGGCGCGAACTTCGCGGCGAAGTAGTCCTCCACCCCGCCCAGCCCGCAGCTCGCGGAGAGCACGCGTCCGCCGGCGACGCGCCGCACCACCACGTCGGACGGGCGCGTCCACTCCTTCGGCGGCTTGCGGCCCAGGTAGAAGCGGCGCATCACCCGCGCCCACACCGGCACCGCCAGCGTCCCCCCCGTGGCCCCGGAGAGCACCGTCTGCGGGTGGTCCAGCCCGATCCACACCCCGGCCAGCAGCTCCGGCGTGTAGCCCACGAACCAGAGGTCGGTGTTGTCGTTGGTGGTGCCCGTCTTCCCCGCGGCGGGGATGTCGTAGCTGAGCCCGCCCACCGCGGGGTCGCGCGCGGGGTAGCCGGTGCCGTGGTCCACCACGTCGCGCAGCATGTCCGTCATGATCCAGGCGATGCCGGGCTCCAGCGCCGGCTCCGGGTAGCGCGGCGGCTCCCAGAGCACGCGGCCGCGGTGGTCCTCCACCCGCACCACGTAGCGCGGCGGAACCCGGTACCCGCCGTTCGCGAACGCCGCGTAGGCCGAGATGAGCTGCACCGGGTACACCCCCGCCGAGCCGATGTAGACCGACGGGTAGCCGGGGATGCGCGTGCTGATCCCGGTGCGCGCCGCCACGCTGCGCACCGCCTCGATCCCCGCCTCGCGCCCCAGGCGGATGGCCACCATGTTCTTGGAGAACTTGAGCCCCGTGCGCATGGGGATGTAGCCGCTGTAGTGCCCGTCGTAGTTCTTCGGCGACCACACCGACCCGTCGCCCATGGGGATGGAGATGGGCTCGTCGGCCACCTCGTACATCGGCGAGCGGCCCTTCTCCAGCGCGGCCGCGTAGACGAAGGGCTTGAAGCTGGAGCCCGGCTGCCGCAGCGCCTGCGTGGCGCGGTTGAACTGGCTCTGCCCGAAGTCGCGCCCGCCCACCAGCGCGCGCACGATCCCCGTCCCCGGGTCCATCACCACCACCAAGCCCTGCAGGTAGGGCGTGGTCTGCACCCGCTGCCCGGGATGCAGCCCGGCCGAGAAGCGCTCGTAGGTGGGATGCGAGTAGCCGCCGTAGTCGCCCCGCTCCACGGCGCGCAGCTGCAGCTCCAGCGACTGCTCCGCCGTCTGCTGCAGCACGGGGTCGATCCCCGTGTGGATCTTCAGCCCGCCGGTGTACAGCAGCTCACCGAAGCGCTGCTCCAGCTCCCTGCGCACCGCCTCCACGAAGTAGGGGGCGCGGATCGCGCCCTTGGGCGGCGGGAGCACCAGCGGCTCGGCCTTGGCGCGCTCCGCCTGCTCGCTGGTGATCACGCCGTTCTCGGCCATGCGGTCCAGCACCCGGTCGCGCCGGTGCTGCGCGCGGTCGGGGTGCTCGCGCGGGTTGTAGGCGCTGGGCGCCTGCGGCAGCCCCGCCAGCGTGGCGGCCTCGGTGATGGAGAGCTGCGACGCCGGCTTGTTGAAGTAGGTCCGCGCCGCCGCCTCGATCCCGTACGCGCCGGCGCCCAGGTAGATGTGGTTGAGGTAGAGCTCCAGGATGCGCTCCTTGGAGAGCTTGCGCTCCATCTCCAGCGCCAGCTTCACCTCGGCCAGCTTGCGGCGGATGCTCTTCTCCCCCGGCGGGAGCTGCTGGGGGAAGAGGTTGCGGGCGAGCTGCATGGTGATGGTGCTCCCGCCCGTGCTCCCAAAGCCGCCGATCACGTTGTCGCGGATGGCGCCCAGCACCCGCACCGGGTCGACGCCCTGGTGTGAGAAGAAGCGCGAGTCCTCGATCGCCACGAACGCCAGCGGCACGTAGCGCGGCACCGAGCGGATGGAGATCACCACGCGCCGCTCGCGGTAGAACGAGCCCAGCAGCCCGCCGCGCGCGTCCAGCACCTGGCTCGCCTGCCGCGGCGAGAAGTCCTGGACCTGGGCCGCGGTGGGGCAGGTCCCCGAGCAGGCGCGCGTCCAGGCGGCCGCCAGGGCGCCGGTGCTGCAGCTCCCCAGCCCCAGGACCGCCGCCCCGATCACCAGCTTCCGGTCCGTGCGCCACGCGGCCTTGAGCCGCGCCCAGGCGTCCTCCGCCCGCTCGCGCCAGAGATCCCTGTCGAACCGCTTCCAGTCGACCGCCATCGGGCTCCGTCCGGGTGAGACCAGTTTCGCGTTGAAGGCACTATAGATACACTCCTCACGCGCCGCGTGCCACTTCGCGGGGGAAAGTTCCCAACAGCATCTCTCACAGGGGTCACAGCGGACACGGAGGAACAACGCGCAGTTCCTCCGTGTCCCCTGTGACCCCTGTGAGAGAAATGACGATGCCGGCCGAGCGAGGGAGGATCGGGTGGAGCGCTACGACCTGGCGGTGATCGGCGGCGGAACGGCGGGGCTGGTGTCGGCGGCGGTCTCCGCCGAGATCGGGGCGAAGACGGCGCTGGTGGAGCAGCACCGGCTGGGGGGCGAGTGCCTGTGGACCGGCTGCGTCCCCTCCAAGGCGATCATCCGCTCCGCCTCCGTGCTCCACACCCTGCGCCACGCCGCGGAGTACGGGATCGACGTGCAGGGCGGCCGCGCCGACTTCGCGCGGGTGATGGACCGCGTGCACGCCATCATCGCCACCATCCAGCCGCACGACTCGCCCGAGCGCTTCCGCGCCATGGGCGTGGACGTGATCGAGGGCCGCGCCCGCTTCGTCTCACCGGAGGAGGCCGACGTGGGCGGCCGCCGCGTCCGCGCGAAGCGCTGGATCCTGGCGACCGGCTCGCGCACCGCCATCCCGCCGATCCCGGGGCTGGAGGCGGCGGGCTACCTCACCCACGAGACGCTCTGGGAGCTGCGCGAGCTCCCCGAGTCGCTGCTGGTGCTCGGCGCCGGCCCCATCGGCATCGAGATGGCGCAGGCCTTCGCCCGCCTCGGCTCCGCCGTGACCGTGGTGGACATGGCGGAGCGCGTGCTGGAGCGCGAAGACCCCGAGATCGCCGCCGTCCTCGCGCGCCGCCTCGAGCGCGAGGGGCTCCGCCTCCACCTGGCCGCGCGCGTCACCGCCGTCCGCCGGGACGCCGGATCGCGCGTCGTCACCGTCACCACGGCTTCGGGGGATGTGGAGCTGCGCGCGGCCGAGCTCCTGGTCGCCACCGGCCGCCGTCCCAACGTGGAGGAGATGGGGCTCGACGCGATCGGCGTGGAGGTGACGGAGAACGGCGTCTCGGTCGATGGGTCGCTGCGCACCTCGGCGCACAACGTCTGGGCGGCGGGTGACGTGGTGGGACCCTACCGCTTCACCCACGTGGCCGACTACCAGGCCCGCATCGCCGCGCCGAACGCGCTCTTCCCGCTCCGGAGGAAGGTCGACTCCCGCGTGGTCCCCTGGTGCACCTACACCGACCCCGAGGTGGCCCGCGTGGGCCTCACCGAGGTCGAGGCGCGCGCCGAGTGGGGCGAGAAGGCCGGCGTCTACCGCTACGACCACGACTCCCTGGACCGTGCTCTCTGCGACGGCGAGCCCGACGGCCTCACCAAGCTGGTGCTCGACCCGAAGGGCCGGATCGTCGGCGCGCACGTGGTCGGCCCGCGCGCCGGCGAGACCATTCACGAGGCGGTGCTCGCCGTCCGCCAGCGACTGAAGCTCTCCGACCTGTCGGGGATGATCCACGTCTATCCTACCTACCCCGAGTCCCTCAAGCGCGCCGCCGACGCCTACCTCCGCGCGAAGTACTCCGGCGGCCTCGCCCGCCGCATCGCCGACCTCGCCGTGAGATGGCTGGTGTAACCGGTTGCTGGAACGCGAGTTGCGGTATCCGTAACGACCGCCTGACGGACATGGCGTCACCCGGAACGGAGGGATCGAAATGGACCGCAACGACAGCAACCCCGGAATGATCGAGCGCGAGCTGGACGACGCGCCGATGCGGGGCAGCCCCGTGGAGCGCGAGGAGATGGAGCGTGGCACTCAGCCCGACCGCGACCACCTGCAGCGCGATCGCTCCACGGAGCGCGAGGGAATGCAGGGCGAGGGCACGGAGCGCGACTCCATGCGCGGCGACGGCCTGGAGCGCGACGGGATGGAGCGCGAGAACCGCGGCACCACGCCCGAGCGCGACTGGTAAAACAGAACGTTTCACGGAAGACGCAGAGGAACCGAGAGAAACTGCGGTTGACGTTCTCTCGGTTCCTCCGCGTCTCTGCGTGAGACGTTCCG
>DASYJZ010000754.1:0-3529 GCA_035995965.1 Longimicrobium sp.
CCGGAGAGGGCGATGAGCCGAGGCCGGCTCTGAAGCGATCTGCAATCCGCTCTAGCCTTCCGCGGCGAGACGCTCTCGGCGCCAGCGCGACAGCACGAACAGCGCGCCGCCCACTATCGTCGTGAAGAAGAGCACCGCGGCCCACCCCGCGCGGCTGCGCGCGCTCAGTTCCCGGTCGTGGACGAGCGAAGCGACGGCGACGACCAGGGTCGCCGTCAGCGAGCCGACGACCGTGATCCCCCACGCGGTCACGATCGCCGACAGCGGAGGCAAGAGCACGTGCGCGCCGACCGCCGGGCTCGCGTTCGCGACGATCCCGAGCGTCCACAGGAACGGGAAGCAGGCGAGGCCGTACAGCGCGGCGGGGCGTAAGCGGCGCTCCCACCGCTCGTAGTCGTAGGTGCTCAACTCACGTTGGGTCGAGGATGGAGCGAGCGGCGCGGAGAGGCCGCCCGCGGCTCAGTACGATCCCGTCCACTCGCGGACGATTCGCCGCTGCGCGGGGTCGAACGCAAGTTGATGCAGGAACTCGCCTGAGCGGCGGGCGCCCATGGCCTTTCGTAAACCGAATCTATGGCGCAGGTTCGCGGAACGCAGCGGCGGCGGGGTCGCGCAGGTCGCGCGGACGGGGGTAGATTCGGCCACGCGCAGGAGCCATCGCAATTGGACCGGGAGACGCGAGTGAGCGAGATACACGGGGGGGCCGAGCTGATCCTGCGGCTGTACGAGATCCGCCGCGAAGACGAGCTGCGCCGCGCGCGCGACTGGTTCTCCGCGCAGTTCTTCCCGTCGTCCGCGGAGGAGGTGCTGGCGGCGTGGACGGGGCCGGAGAGCGCGCGCTACCGGATGGTCACCACCTACTGGGAGATGGCCGCCGCGCTGGTGAACCACGGCGCCATCCCCGAGCCCCTGTTCCACGACGCCAACACCGAGCACGTGGCGGTCTGGCTCAAGCTCTGCCCGCATCTGGAGCGCCTGCGCCAGATGGCGAAGTACCCGTCCTACCTCTCCCAGCTCGAGGCGCTGATGACGCGCATGCCCGACCTGGAGGCGCGCAGCGCGCCGATGATGGCGTACCTGGAGCTGAAGCGGAAGCAGCGCGCGTCCGCACTCCCTCCCGCCGACCTCGCGCCGCCGGCTCCCGATCCCGTCGGCTGAACCCAGATCCTGAAAGATTGACTCACGCACAGACGCGGAGACGCAGGGGAGGCGCGGCGGCCTCTCTTCGCCTCTGCGTCTCTACCGTGACACGGCAGTTACGGAACGTGAGCCTCACGGCGTCGAGAGGCAGCGACGTGGTTTGCCGCCACACGGCGCGGGTGGTATCCTGCCGCATGCCCCGCACCCCCGAGCGCCCCCGCCACCCCGCCGCGGCCGGCGCGCCGCTCGCCTCCGGCGCCGAGTTCGACCTCATCCGCCGCTTTCTCCCGCGCCACCCCGCCGAGCGCCCCGACGTGCGCGTGGGCCCCGGCGACGACTGCGCGGTGATCGCGGGCGACGGGATCGCGCTCTCCTGCGACCTGTCGGTGGAGGGGGTGCACTTCCGGCGCGACTGGCTGTCGATGCGCGAGATCGGCGGGCGCGCGGCGGCGGCGGCGCTCAGCGACCTCGCGGCGGTGGCCGCGCGGCCCATCGGCGTGCTGGTGTCGCTCGCGCTTCCGCCGGCGGACGCGGGCGGGCACGCGGTGCAGCTCATGGAGGGCGTCCGCCGCGCCGCCGACCATGCGGGCGCCGCGCTGCTGGGCGGCGACGTGGCGCGCACGGCGGGGCCGCTGGTGATCGACGTCACCGCGGTCGGCGAGGCGCGGCGGCCCGTGCTCCGCTCCGGCGCCGCCGTGGGCGACGAGCTGTGGGTGACCGGCGAGCTGGGGGCGAGCGCCCTCTTCGTGAGCCAGATGCTCGCCCGCGGCGAGGGCGACGCGGCGGCGCGCGACCGCTACGCCGCGCCGCAGCCGCGCCTGCGCGAGGCGCGCTGGCTGGCGGAGCGCGCGCTCCCGACCGCCATGATCGACCTCTCCGACGGCCTCGCCGGCGACGCGGCCCACCTCTCCGCGGTCAGCGGCGCGGCGGTGCTGCTCGCGGCCGAGCTGGTGCCCATCCACCCCGTGGTGCGCCGCAGGATGTCGCCCGACGAGGCGCTGCGGCTGGCGCTCACCGGCGGGGAGGACTACGAGCTCTGCTTCACCGCGAAGCTCGGGGCGGTGGAGGTGCACGTGCGCGAGTTCGAGGACGCGTTCCAGGTGCGGCTCACCTGCGTGGGGCGGATGGGCGGCGGCGACGGCGTGTGGTGGACGGACGCGGAGGGGCATCGCACCCCGCTGGGCCTGCGGGGCTACCAGCACTTCGAGGAGCGATGACGGCAGACGGCGGGAGGACGGGTTGATCCGCACCCTGTGGACCTTCGCGGTGGGGCTGGCGGCGCTGGCGTGGTGGGGCCCCATCGTGATCTGGGAGGCGCGGCGGGGGCGGAAGGACGGCGACTGGTACGTGGCCGTCACCCGGCGCTGGGTGCGCTCGGTGATCTGGGCGAGCGGATGCCCGGTGCGGGTGCACGGGCGCGAGCACGTGCACCCCGACGTGCCGCAGGTGATCGCCGCGAACCACATTTCCTGGTTCGACGTGTTCGCGCTCGCCGCGGTGATCGAGGAGCCGTACCACTTCGTCGCCAAGAAGGAGCTGCTGAAGATCCCCCTCTTCGGCCAGGCGCTGGTGGGTGCGGGGCACATCATCATCGACCGCTCCAACCGCGAGCGGGCGATCGAGAGCCTGCGCGAGGCGGGGGAGAAGGTGCGCCACAGCCGCGGCGCGGTGGTGATCTTCCCCGAGGGCACGCGCTCGCGCGACGGGCGGCTGTCGCCGTTCAAGAAGGGCGCGTTCATGCTCGCGGCCGAGTCGCGCGTGGCCATCGTCCCCACCGCGGTGACCGGCAGCTTCGAGATCATGCGCAAGGGCTCCTGGCGAATCTCTCCGCGCACCATCCACGTGCACTTCCTGGAGCCGATCCCGCCGGAGACGGTGACGGAGCTGGGCGCCGCGGGGGTCGAGCCGCTGATGGAGCTGGTGCGCGCACGGATCGCGGCGGTGGTCGAGGGCGAGCCCGACGCCGGGGTGTGATCCCGAAGTCAGCCTGTCTCACGCGGAGCCGCGGAGCCGCGGAGACCCGCCGTTGCTTTCTCCGCGGCTCCGCGGCTCTGCGTGAGATTGCAGTTGCGGGGGATGAGGCACGCTTGGTGCTCGGGTACGAACCCCATGCGATCTTCCATCCTGGTCTTTGGATTCCTCGCTGTCTCCGCGTGCGGCGGCGGGGCGGACCGCGTCTCGATCCGCGGCGACTTCGCGGACTCGGCATCGGCGGCGACGGTGGTGCGCGCGGTGGAGGCGGAGCGCGAGGTGGAGGTGAAGGGGGGCGCCTTCGAGCTGCGCGACCTCGCCGCCGGGCCGGCCACGCTGCGCCTGGTCCGCGGCGCCGACAGCGCCGGCACGCTCGCCCTCGACAACGCCCCCGCCGGCGCCGGCGTGGTGCTGCACG
>DASYJZ010000755.1:0-9155 GCA_035995965.1 Longimicrobium sp.
GCGGCCCCGCGGCTCTGCGTGAGACCAATCCGTTGCGGTTAAGCTTCGCGGCGCGGGTCCGCGGCCACGGGGTGCTTTCGTGGGCGGCCGCCCTTGCGCCCGTTCTCGCGGGCGGCGGTCGCCTTGGCCGGGGTGGAGGCGCGCCCGCCCGTGCGGCCCATCTCGCTGCGCAGCTCGCGCATCCAGGCCGCGGTGCCGAAGATCCCCTGCACCAGCGGCCCTACGCCCAGGTCGACGTCGAGGGCGTCCCAGCGCAGCGCCCTGCCGCCGGCGACCACCTCCACCTGCGCCAGGGCCGCGGGGTCGGCGCCGCGGAGCCCCTGCGCGGCCTCGGCGGGGAAGGCGAGCGCGCACCCGTTCGTGAGCTCGACCACCATCCGGCGGGCGGCGGCGTCGTAGCGGACGGAGAGCGCGCGGGGGTCCGCGAGGTCCGCCTGGCGTCCGCGCTCGAGGGCGGCCTGGATCTGGGCGTCGGAGGTGTGCTTCTCAACCATGATGGATCTCCCTCCACCTCTGCAGGAAACGGCTGCGGTTCGCTTCGACGATGGCGACGGCGCGCCGCACGTCGGCGGGCTTCATGTCGTATGCCGCCCGGATGGTGAGCGTGAGCAGATTCACGATCGCGAGCCCTTCGGCGCGGTGCACGTGGACGTGCGCGGGCGGGTGGTCGTTGAGCCAGACGTGCACCTGGAACCCGTCCCTGTCGTAGACTCTCGACATATGGAATTAACCTATCAGTTTGGGTTTTGTCAAGGCCCTCCTCTCTTCCGCTGTCCAGTAACAATGATCCGGGGAGATGCGCTGCGGCACAACCGACACAAATGACCGCTCAAATCACGCATCGGCTGGTACTGTCTCTCCGCAAACCCCTGTAATAACTGGACGATAGACGAAGCCGCGGAGATGCTCCGGCTCATCTCTGCGGCTCCGCGGCTCTGCGTGAGATCGATCTGTTGCCGTTACTTCGGCCGGTACGGGGGCTCCTCGTCGTCGATGCCGGGGAGGTCTTCGAGCGGGTGGGTGCAGCGGGGGTGCTCGGGGTCGGAGAGGTCCATCCAGGTCCAGGGGATCAGGTAGCCGCTGCGCCGGGTGCCGAGCCGCAGCAGCTGCGCCACGCGCGGCAGCAGCGACACCGTGGTCAGCCGCGCCGCCACGCCGAAGCGGCCGACGAGGTACTGGCTGACCAGCAGCTCGCCGCCGTGCGCCGTGGCGCGGATCTCCTCCAGCCGCCCCAGCCGGCGGCCGGCGGCGTCGTGGACCACGCGGCCCAGGAGCAGCTCGACGTTCGCCTCGCGCGCCTTCATGAGCCCGGGATCCGCGCCACGATCCGGCCCAGCCGGTGCTCCCAGTGCCACGCCGGAGTGGCGTCGGCGTCCAGCTCCACCTCCACGTCGATCCCGATCTGCCTCACCCGGCTCCAGGGGATGCGGAAGGGCTCTCCGTGCGTGCCTCCCCAGCGCCGCGCGGCGGCCGCGAGCCAGCGCCCCAGCGGGCCGCGCAGCCGCCGCGCCAGCGTCACCCCGCCGGTCTCGATGTGGGTGACGCGCGGCGGCTCGCCGTCCCTGAGCTCCAGCACCAGGCCGTCCACGCACCCCATCGAGCGGCCGATGAAGTCCAGGAGCCGCTGGTCCAGCACTTCGCCCACCAGGTCGACCCTGCAGCCCTCCTCCATCTCAGCCTCCCGCGAGCTGCAGGGGAATGGTCACCAGCGCCAGCACGAACGCCAGCGCGATCACCCCGATCACCACCGCGTTGGAGAGCTTGCCGTTGCGGTGGCGGCCCAGGTAGCGCTCGTCGTTCATCAGCATCAGGAAGGGGAAGATGGTGATGGGGAGCACCACGGCCGTGAGCGCCATGCTGAACACGGTGAGCGCCAGCGGGTCCACGCCCAGCGTCATCGGGACGACCGCGACCAGCAGCGCCGCGGTGTAGGTGAGCGTGAACCGCGCGGCGCGCCGCGGCCGCAGGCTCTCGCCCCAGTTCCATCCCAGCCCCTGCGCGAAGACGTAGGCGATCGCCAGCGCCGCCTCGAGCGCCGCGCCCAGGCAGGCGATGCCGAGCGAGGCGGCGAAGAGGTAGAAGCCCCGGCTCCCCTCCAGCGCCGTGGTGAGCCCCAGCGCCACCTGCGCGTAGTCGTCCACCACGATGCTGCGGGGGAGGAAGACCATCGCGGCCACGATCAGCACGCCCGCCGCCACCACGCTGCCGAAGCCCATCCCCACCACCGCGACCATGCGGTTGGTGGACACGTGGTCCTCGCCCCAGCCGTCCTCCACCGCGCCCGACGAGTAGAACCAGAAGAGGTACGGGCTGATCAGCGCCCCCAGGATCGCCACCGCGATGAACCAGTAGTGCGCCGCGTCGTGTCCGCCGCCGCCCGGGATCAGCCCGCGCGCGACCTCGCCCAGCGGCGGGTGCAGGCGCACGGCGGCGAACACGAAGCCGAGGGTCACCAGCCCCAGCAGCGCCACCCCCTTCTCCAGCACGCCGAAGGTCCCGTTCCAGAGCAGCGCCCACACCAGCAGCCCCGCCGGGAGCGCCCACCAGCGGTAGGACACGCCCGTCACGAGCTGCAGCGCCAGGGCGATCCCCCCGATCTCCGAGGCCAGCACCAGCACCCCCACCACCAGCTCGGCGGTGGAGGTCGCCACGAAGAAGTTGAAGCCCAGACGCTCGCGCATCGCCGCGCGCAGCGGGTGGCCGCTGACCGCGGCGAAGCGCCCCGCCATCTCCACCAGGAAGACCACCACCAGCGTCCCCAGCCAGAGCACCCACAGGTGGCGGAAGCCGAACTCCGCGCCGGCCTGGGCGCTGGTCGCGACCGCCCCCACGTCCAGGTAGCCGCCCACGCTGGTGAGCACGCCCAGCGCCACCTCGACGAGCTGCCTGGGCGAGAGCTTCACGGCTTCGCCTCCGCCGCGGCGAGGCGCTCGTCCAGCGCGCGGATCCGGGCCTCGACCGCCGCCAGCGCCGCGAGCTCCCGCCGCACGGCGCCGCGGTCGCCGCGCTCCGCCGCCTCCGCCAGCCGCCGGGCGGACGCGGCCGGCGCGCGCAGCATCCCGAGGTTCGCCTCGACCTCGGGCGGGACGGGGCCGGCTTCGAGCGTCTCGACCGCGTCCCCGAGCGTCTGCTTCCCCTTCCGCAGCGTCAGCCGGGTGTAGGCGGCGGGCGTCTTCGCCTGGAGCCAGCTCTCGGCGGCCAGCCGCACCGTCGCCGTCCACGAGCGGATGGACTCCACCGCGTCGGCGGCGCGCTCCGCGGGTGGCGGCTCGCTGCACGCGGAGAGCGCCAGCGCGAGCAGGACGGCGCGCGCGGCGAGCGCCCTCCGCTGGGGGCGCGGTGGCGTGGAGACTGCGGTCGAGCGACGAGGGCGGGCCGCGATCCGCATCCGCTGTTCGCCTCCGGCAGGGTGTGGATGCCACTGATCCGCGTCACGGCAGGGATCGGCGCGGCGTCCGAGGCACCAGGAACGCAACGTACATACCTGCGCCCCACAGGCACCCCCGGTGCGCCGCCATTCGGGGCAGCGAACGAACGCACCGGCCACTCGTTCTGGCGTGGCGGTCGAAAGCGCGCGGAAAGCGCGTCGGCTCCACGCCGTCGCTTCGGACGGCGGCGCGTGCAGCGGATGTGCGGACCACGCAAGGAGACGCGGTGTACCGATTGCGCCAGTCTCTCACCTCCGCGATTTCAAGCGAACGCAGGATGAAGATCGTCCCCCGCGCGGCCCTGCTCCTGGCCGCCGCCCTCCTCGCCGCCTGCGACGCGGGCGCCCCCGCCAAGCCGCTCCCCGGCGACCTCACCGTGAGCCTCGCCACGCCGAACGTGGACGGCGCGCTGGTCGTCGCCATCACCGGCCCCGACGCGGTCGGCGCGGTGCAGTCCGCCGCGCCCGGCACGGTGGTGCGGGTGCGGACGCAGGGCACCACGACCACCGTTGCCGTGTTCGGCGTGCTGGCCGCGGGGCCGCTGCTGCGCCTCACCGTTCCCGACGTGCGCCAGGCGAGCCGCTACGCCGCCACCGTGCGCGAGGCCGCGGACGATCAGAACGCGCCCCGCGCCTCGCTGGCCGGGTACGTGCTCGCGGTGAGCCGCTGAGATGGGCGCGACCATCCGCCGCACCGCCCTCGGCCGCGCCGCGCTGGCGCTCGCGGCCGCCGCGCTGGTGGCGGGCGCCTTCGTCCCCGCGCGGGTGCCGGACGAGACGCGCACGGGGTGGCTGCACGTGGTGTGGCAGACGCGCGGGGTGCGGAACGAGCTGGTGGCCGCGCGCCTCTTCCTGGTGGACGAGCGCGGGCGGGGCACGGAGGTCTCGGCGAGCGCCGCGGAGCTGGAGCCGTACGGCGGGCTGCTGGGGGTGAACGGGCGGCGGATGACGGTGACCGGCGACCTCCTCCCGGCCACGGCCGGGCGCGCCGCGCCGGTGCTGCGCCTGCGCGCGCTGGCGGCGGTGCAGGGGCCGCGCTTCGCCGTGACCTACGCGGACCGCCGGGGGCCGCAGGCGTACGTGCTCCTCCTCTGCCGCTTCGCCGACCTCCCCGACGCCGACCCGCAGCCGAAGGCCACCTACGCGCAGTGGATGGGGAACAGCTACCCGGGGCTGGACCACTACTGGCGCGAGAGCTCCGAGGACCGCGTGAGCATCAGCGCGCCGGTGGAGGGTCCCTTCGTCCTCCCGCTCCCCGCCGCGGCGTACATGAAGAACGGACAGGCGAACCTGGACCTGCTGCTGCAGGACTGCACCCGCGCCGCCGACCCCACCGTGGACTTCTCGCGCTACGGCGGCATCCACATGCAGTTCAACTCGGCGCTGGACAACTACTCCTGGGGCGGGGGGTGGACCTACACCCTCGACGGGCAGACGCGGCGCTGGGGGATGACGTGGATGGCGAGCTGGGCCTCCCCGAGTGTCTACGCCCACGAGACGGGGCACTCGCTGGGGCTCCCGCACTCGTCCGGACCGTACGGACAGACGTACGACTCGCACTGGGACGTGATGAGCGGGGGGGCGTCGAAAGACCCCGAGCTCGGCACCTGGGTGGCGCCGCACACCATCGCCTTCCACAAGGACCTGCTGGGGTGGATCCCGGCCGCGCGGAAGTACGTGGCCGCGGCGGGCACCAGCGCCGCCATCGACCTGGCGCGCGGCGCGCTCCCCGGCGCCGACGGGTACCAGATGGCGCAGGTCCCCATCGCCGGCACCAGCGCCTTCTACACCGTCGAGGCGCGGCGCTACGCCGGCTACGACGCCGTGGGCCGCCTCCCGGCCGAGGGCGTGCTGATCCACCGCGTGAACCTGGCCAGCACCATCCCCGCGAAGGTGGTGGACCCCGACGGCAACGGGAACCCCAACGACGCGGGCGCCACCTGGGTCCCCGGCGAGACCTTCACCGACGTGCAGGGCGGGGTGCAGGTGAGGGTGCTGTCGCAGACGGGGACCGGCTACCGCGTGGAGGTGAGCACCGGCGCCGCACTTCCCGTGGCGCTCGACCCCGTGCTCGCCCCGGCGACCATGGGCGCCGCCTACGACGCCGCCCTCGCGCCGGAGCTCGCCGGCGCGAGCTGGACGCTGGTGGGCGGCGCGCTCCCGCGCGGCCTGGCGCTCTCGGCCGACGGGCGGCTCGCCGGGGTGCCTGCCCAGGCGGGGAGCTTCCGCTTCACCGTCAGCGTGGTGCAGGCCGGCGGCTTCGTCACGCGCGAGCTGCAGTTGGACGTCGCGAAGCCCCAGCTCGCCGAGGGCGCCGTGCTCGACCAGCTCCTGGGCGCCGGCGCGCTCACGGCCGACGAGGCGCGCTTCCTGGACCTGCAGGGCAACGCCAACGGCCGCCTGGACGTCGGTGACGTGCGCGCCTGGATGATCGCGCAGGGCATTCTACCCTGAGCCGATTTCGTCTCATGCGGAGCCGTGGAGACGCGAGAGGCACGGCGTCTTTCTCCGCGGCTCCGCGGCTCTGCGTGAGACCTTCCGTAGCTGAATTCGGGTCCGATCCGTCGCTCTGGCGGCCCTTCCGGAGCGATGCTAAGATTCTAGCCCCACTCGAACCACTCCACGCAGAAAGGCCGCTCGCATGAAACGCCTCGTCGTGCCGCTGCTCCTGCTGGCGGCGCCGCTGGCCGCGCAGGAGGTCAGCATCCCGCACACCACCTTCACCCTGGGCAACGGGCTGAAGGTGATCGTGGCCGAGGACCACTCCACCCCGGTCGCCGCCGTCAACGTCTGGTACCACGTGGGCTCCGGCTACGAGCAGCCCGGCCGCACCGGCTTCGCGCACCTCTTCGAGCACGTGATGTTCATGGGGAGCGCCAACGTGCCGCAGGGCGACTTCGACAACCGGCTGGAGAGCGCCGGCGCCTCGAACAACGGCAGCACGACCACCGACCGCACCAACTACTACGAGATCCTCCCCGCCAACGCGGTGCCGCTGGCGCTCTGGCTGGAGGCCGACCGCATGGGCGGGCTGCTGCAGACGCTCACCCAGCCCAAGCTCGACACCCAGCGCGACGTGGTGAAGAACGAGCGCCGCCAGCGCTACGAGAACCAGCCGTACGGGCTGATGTGGGAGACGGCGTACGACGCCCTCTACCCCGCCGACCACCCCTACCACTGGACCACCATCGGCTCGATGGCCGACCTCTCGGCCGCCAGCCTGGACGACGTGAAGGGCTTCTTCCGCCGCTACTACACGCCGAACAACGCCGTGCTCACCGTGGCGGGCGACGTGAACCCGGCCGAGGTGCGGCGCCTGGCCGAGCAGTACTTCGGCTGGATCCCGCGCGGGCCCGAGGTCACCCGCCCGGCCGTGCAGGTGCCGCCGATCCCGGCCACGCGCTACATCGTGAAGGAAGACCGCGTCACCCTGCCCCAGCTCACCATGACCTGGCGCAGCGGCCCGCGCTTCTCGGCCGACGAGGCGGCGCTGAACGCCCTGGCGCAGATCCTCACCGGCGGCAAGAGCTCGCGGCTGTACAAGCGGCTGGTGTTCGACCGGCAGGTGGCGCAGAGCACCAACGCCTTCAACGACGCCAACCTGCTCTCGGGCGACTTCTGGATCATCATCCGCGGCAAGCCCGACACCCCGCTGGACTCGCTGGAGACCGCGGTCAACGAGGAGATCGCGAAGCTGGCCGCCGCGCCGCCCACCGCCGAGGAGTTGCAGCGGGTGGTGAACGGGATCGAGACGGCGTTCGTGAGCAACCTGGAGACGGTGCAGAACAAGGCCGACCAGCTGAACGACTACGAGTACTTCGCCCACGACCCCGGCTTCGCGTCGCGCGACCTGGCGCGCTACCGGGCGCTCACCCCCGCCGACGTCCAGCGGGTGGCCGCGCGCTACCTGCAGGGCAAGAACCGCCTCGTGCTGAGCTTCGTCCCGCAGGGGAAGACGGCGCTCGCCGCCACGGAGGACCACCGATGAACCGCCCCACCCTGATCGCCCTGGGCGCGCTGCTGGCGCTCCCGGCGGCCGGCGCCGCGCAGACGCTCCCCACCACCCCGCCGGCGCTGGGCCCCGCGCCCACGGTGCGGCCGCCCGTGCCCGTGCAGCGGCAGCTCGCCAACGGGATGAAGGTGCTGTACGTGCGCCAGCCGGAGCTCCCCGTGGTCTCGGCCGCGCTGGTGATCCGCGGCGCGGGCTCCACGGAGGACCCGGCCGCGCTCCCCGGCCTGGCCTCGTTCACCGCCTCGATGCTGGACGAGGGCGCCGCCGGCAAGAGCGCGCTGCAGATCGCCGACGCGCTGGACCTGCTGGGCGCCTCGCTGCAGCCCGGCGCCGGCTGGGACGCGGCCACGGTGAACCTGTACGTGCTGAAGAAGAACTTCCCCGCGGCGCTCGGCATCATGAGCGACGTGGTGCTGCGGCCGGACTTCAACGCGCCCGACGTGCAGCGGGTGCGCGACGAGCGCATCACCAACCTCACCCGGGCGAAGGACGAGCCGGGCGCCATCGCGTCGAACGCCTTCCAGGCGCTGGTCTACGGCGCGCGCCACCCGTATGGCCGCTTCGCCACGGTCGAGGCCACGCGCACGCTGGACCGCGACCGGGTGGCGGCCTTCCACCACGCGGCCTACCGCCCGGAGAACGCCACGCTGGTCCTGGTGGGCGACGTGGATCCGGCGATGCAGCCGATGGTGGAGCGGGCCTTCGGCGGCTGGCACGCCATGGCCGGCGCCGCGGCGGTGGAGGGGTCGCTGGACGCGCCGCAGATCGGCACCACCACCATCTACCTGGTGGACAAGCCCGGCGCGGCGCAGAGCGAGATCCGCATCGGCCACCCCGGGGTGGCGCGCAACACGCCGGACTTCTTCGCGCTGCAGGTGCTGAACACGCTGCTGGGCGGCGCGTTCACCAGCCGGCTGAACATGAACCTGCGCGAGACGCACGCGTGGACGTACGGCGCTCGCTCGGGGTTCGCCATGCGGCAGGGCGCGGGGCCGTTCACCGCGCAGGCGGGGGTGGTCACGGCGGCCACGGACAGCTCGCTGGTGGAGTTCTTCAAGGAGCTGAACCGCATCCGCACCGACCCGATTCCCGCCGAGGAGCTGGAGAAGGCCAAGCGCTACGTGGCGCTGGGCTTCCCGCAGTCGCTGGAGACCACGCAGGAGGTGGCCGGGAGCCTGTCCAACCTCGTCACCTACGGGATCGAGCCGTCGTTCCTGGGCACCTACGTGGGCGGGGTGATGGGCGTCACCGCGGCGGACGTGAAGCGCGTAGCCGACCGGTACGTGCGGCCCGGCAACGCCGTGGTGGTGGTCGTCGGGGACCGCTCGAAGATCGAGGCGGGCATCCGGGCGCTCAACCTGGGGCCGGTCGAGGTGAAGGACGTCGGGGAGTTCGTGCGCTGAACGACTGAAAACTGCCGTTTCACACAGAGACGCAGAGGAACCGAGAGAACTGCTTTTGACGTTCTCTCCGTTCCTCTGCGTCTCTGTGTGAAACGGCAGTTTCTTTTCACTGGATCAGGGCTCGTCCTCTTCCTCCGCGGCGGGGCGGTCGGGGTCGTCGGGCTCGCGCTCCACGCGGATGGAGATCGGGGTGAGGCCGCCCGAGCGCAGCCGCTGGTTGAGCCGATCCACGTCCTGCTGGCGGAGCGCGCGCCAGCGGGCGAGCGCCGTGTCCAGCATCCCCAGCCGCCCGGCGACGGCGGCGAGCGCCTGG
>DASYJZ010000756.1:0-14538 GCA_035995965.1 Longimicrobium sp.
CGGCGGTGTACACCCTCGTCCTCCCGCGCGCCCACCCGCGGCCGGAGAAAGACGGGCGTACGCGCGCCGCCGCGGGCGACGCCCGCCCGGATCCCGAACCCCTGGCGGGAGGCGCGGCATGAGCCGGCCCGCGACGCACGCTCGCCTCGGCGCGCCCGGAACCCGGCGGCCGCCGCACGAGAGCCCAACTCCCGGAGGCACCGCATGACACGCCAGCTCACCCCGCCCGTGGGGCCGGACGACCACGTGGCCGGACGCGACGATGCGCCGGCGACCCTGGTGGAGTTCGGGGACTACGAGTGCCCTCACTGCGCGGCCGCGTTCCCGGTGGTCGAGGCCGCGCGTGCCAGGCTGGGCGACCGCCTGCGCTTCGTCTACCGGCACTTTCCCCTGGTCGAGGTGCACCCCCACGCCATCCGCGCGGCCGAGGCGGCGGAGGCCGCGGGCGCGCAGGGGAAGTTCTGGGAGATGCACCGCCTGCTCTTCCGCCACCAGACCATGCTGGAGGACGCGGACCTGGTGCGCTACGCCGCCTCGCTGGGGATGGACGTGGGCCGCTTCGCGGATGAGCTCGCGCGGCGCACGCACGTGCTGCGGGTGCGCCGGAACGTGATGAGCGGGGCGGACAGCGGAGTGCAGGGCACGCCGACCTTTTTCGTCAACGGCGTGCGGTACGACGGGCCGTGGCACGACCCGGCGCTGTTCGTGGCGGCGCTGGAGACCGTGGCGGAGGGCGTCGCGGTCCTGTGAGCGGCGGATGATCGCCCCGCCGCGCGCCCGCCGCGGGGGGCCTTGGCCGAAACCTGGGAGGAGAATCATGCAGATCCCGGTGGTGGACGTGGACACCCTGTCCCGGAACTGGTGGGCCGTGCTGCTGCGCGGCGTGGTGGGCATCCTCTTCGGCATCTTCACCTTCCTGGCGCCCGTGATCTCGCTGGCGGCGCTGGTGCTCTTCTGGGGCGTCTGGGCCTTCGCCGACGGCGTGCTCGCCATCGTGACCGCCGTGCGCCGGCGGGGCGAGGACCGCTGGTGGGTGCTGGTGCTGCAGGGCGCGCTGGGGATCGCGGCCGGCGTGGTGACGCTCTTCTGGCCCGGCATCACCGCGCTGGCGCTGCTGTACCTGATCGCCGCCTGGCTGCTGGTGACCGGCGCGCTGGAGGTGGCCGCCGCCATCCGCCTGCGGAAGGTGGTCACCGGCGAGTGGCTGCTCGCGCTGAGCGGCGTCCTCTCCGTGGGCCTGGGCGTGCTGCTGATGGTCTTCCCCGGCACCGGCGCGCTGGCGGTGGTGCTCTGGATCGGCGCGTACGCGATGGTCTCGGGCGCGCTGCTGGTGGCGCTCGCCCTGCGGCTGCGCGCGCGGCGGAGCTCCGGGGCGCCGTTCACGCCCCTCGACGGGGTCACCATCGGCGGACCGGCACGCACGGCCGCGCACCCCAAGTAGGGGCGCCTGGAGGTGGACGGCGACGGCGGCGCGCTGGACTCGGCCGAGGCCGCCCGCCCCGCTCCGGTGTGAGCGCGTTTTCACCGCGTGTCGGACAAACGGGAAGGCCCGGGTGGCGCTCCGCCGACTCCGCGGACGGGCGATCCATTTACGTTGGGAGTCCATCCTCAGCGCCGCGCGGCTTCGGTCCGGCCGCCACGCACACCCGGGAGACATCCGCCGATGAGCGCCGCCCCCATCCCCTTCGCCGGTTCCACCCTGGGCCGGTACCGGCACGTCTGCGCCTTCTTCAACACGCCCGACGACGAGTACCGCACGCTCCTCCCCTTCATCCGCGACGGGCTGGAGCGCGGCGAGCGCGCCTTCCACGTCCTGGACCCCGAGAACCGCGAGCCCCACCTCGCGCGGCTGCGCGAGGCCGGGATCGACGTGGACGCGGCGCAGGGGAGCGGACAGCTCGAGGTGCGCGTCCCGGCGGAGACCTACCTGCGCGGCGGCTGCTTCGACAAGGACGCGATGCTAGCGCTGGTCCAGGAAGTCCTCCAGGCGGGGCTCGCCCGCGGCTTCCCGCTCACCCGGCTGGTGGCGCACGCCGAGTGCGTGCTCGACGACTGGCCCGGGTCGGAGGACTGGGTGGAGTACGAGACGCGGCTCAACCACGTGCTGCCGCGCTACGACGACCCGGTGATCTGCACCTACGACCTCAACCGCCTGGACGCCGCGACGGCCATGGACGTGATGCGGACGCACCCCGTGGTCATCGTGGGCGGCCTGCTGCAGGAGAACCCGTTCTACGTGTCGCCCGACGAGTTCCTGCGCGAGCTCGACGAGCGGAAAGGGCGTCCGGCGGCGCCGGCCGCGGGACGATGATCCACGTGGCGGCACAGCCGGACTCCGCCGCCGAGACCCGGCGGCTGCGCGCGTGCGTGCGCGACCTGGTGGCGCTCTCCACCGTGGGCGTGTGGTGGATCGGCCGCCCCGCCGGGGCCATCGCCGAGAGCCTGCGCGACCTGATGCTGCGGGTGCTGCGCTGCGAGGCGGCGTACGTGCGGGTGGCCGACCCGGGCACGGGCGAGGCGGCGGTGGCGGTCGCCGGGGCCACGGCCGGCGAGGTGGAGGCCGCGCTGGAGGCGATCGCCGGACGCGGCGCGGCCGGGCCGGCGCCGCCGGCGGAGGCGGCCCTGCGCGTGGTCTGGGCTCCCATCGGGCTGGAGGGGAGGGGCGGATGCCTGGCCGCGGGGTCGCGGCGGCCGGACTTCCCCGCCGAGCTGGACCGGGTGCTGGTGCAGGTGGCCGCCAACCAGGCGGCCGTGGCGCTCCAGCACGCCGCGCTGCTGCAGCGCCACGCACGCGCCGAGCGGATGATGGCGGCGCAGGCGGCGCGGCAGGCGGCGGTGGCGCGGCTGGGGCTGCGCGCGCTCGACGGCGTCGCGCCGGAGCGGCTCCTGGACGAGCTGGTGGAGGCGGTCCGCGAGACCCTGGGCGGGGACGTCTGCGAGGTGATGGAGCTGGCGGAAGACGGCGCGTCGCTCCTGCTGAAGGCCGGGGCCGGGTGGGGGCCGGACGCGGTGGGGCGGGCCCGGGTGAGCGCGGGCCCGGCGTCGCAGTGGGGGTACACCCTCCTGGCCGGCGAGCCGGTGGTGGTGGCCGACCTGGCCGCGGAGACGCGCTTCGCCGCACACCCCCTCCTGCGCGCGCGCGGGGTGCGCAGCGGCGTCACCGTGATCGTGCGCGGCCACGCCGGCCCGTTCGGCGTGCTGGGGGCGCACGCCCGCGCCGCCCGCGCCTTCACCCCCGACGAGGCGGACTTCCTCCAGTCCGTCGCCAACCTCCTGGCCGCGGCGCTCCAGCGCCACCGGGCGGAGGCCGAGCGCGAGGAGCTCCTGGCCCGCACCCTGGCGGCGCAGGAGCAGGCCGAGCGGGCCGCCCAGAGCAAGTCCGACTTCCTGGCGGTGATGAGCCACGAGCTGCGCACGCCACTGGGCACCATCTCCGGCTACGTCGACCTGCTGGAGCTGGGGGTGCACGGAACGCTCAACGAGATGCAGCACGAGGACCTGGCGCGCATCCGCCGCTGCCAGAAGTTCCTGCTCGGCCTGATCAACAACGTGCTCGCCTACATGAAGCTGGGGAGCGGGCGCGTGCGCTACGACCTCACCAGCGTCTCCGTCGCCGGCCTGGCCGCGTCGGTCGAGGAGCTGATCCGGCCGCAGCTGGACGCCCGGCACCTCCGCTTCGAGAAGCGGCTTCCCGACGGCGGCGTGCGCGTGCGCGCCGACCGCGAGAAGCTGGAGCAGATCGTCCTGAACCTCCTCTCCAACGCCACCAAGTTCACCGAGCCGGGCGGGAGCGTGGAGCTGGAGGGCGCCGTGGACGGCGGCACGGTGGGCATCCACGTCCGCGACACCGGCTGCGGCATCCCCCCCGACCACCTGGAGAGCGTCTTCGACCCCTACGTGCAGGTGGCGGGCGCCGCCCCGCGCCACGCCGCCCAGGGCACCGGCCTGGGCCTGGCCATCAGCCGCGACCTGGCGCGGGGGATGGGCGGCGACATCCGCCTGGAGAGCCGGCTGGGCGAGGGCTCCACCTTCACCGTGGTGCTCCCGCTGGACAGGGAGCCCGCTTCCGCATCCCCCGCGTCCACGGGCGCGGTTCCGGACCCGGCGCCGATGTAGCACGGCGCCGCGCGCGCCCGTGAAAGTGCACGGAGGGATCGCACCTTGCAGTCCCCGGACCCGACAGGACCGCCCACCCCCCGCGCGGTCCGGCTGGACCCCTCCGCGGCGCGGGAGCCCCATGCCAACCCGGGAACGCCCCGCCCGGCCGGACGCGCAAACCCGCAGCCACGCCGAGGTGGCGGCAGCCGCAGGCCCGGCGTCCAGGGTCGACGGCGCGCGGGGCCCGGAAGCGGGGCTCCGCGACGACGTCGCCGACGTCCTGGAGGGGATGGAGGACGGGTTCATCTCCGTCGACGGCGCCTGGCGCATCACCCGCGTGAACGCCGCGGCCGAGCGGACCAACGGGGTGACCCGCGCGAGCCTGCTCGGGAGGACGCACTGGGAGGCGTTCCCGTCCGTGGTGGGCACCGACTTCGAGTGGACACTCCGGCGGGCGATGGCCGGGCGCGAGCCGATCGAGACCGAGCTCTTCTTCGCGCCGGACGGCCGCTGGTACCGGATGAACGTCCACCCGCTCGGCAACGGCGGCCTGGCGTTCTACGGCCGCGACGTCACGGAGCGGAAGGAGGCCGAGGAAGCCCGGGACCGCCTCCAACGCGAGCGCGACGCGCTGCTGGAGCGCCTGGAGCTGCACTTCGAGCGGATGCCCATCGCCTGCTTCGTGACCGACACGCGGCGGCGCATCGTCGCGTGGAACCCCGCGGCCGAGGCCACCTTCGGCTGGCGGCGGGACGAGGTCCTGGGGATGGAGGGCCCCGCGCTCCTGGTGACGCCCGAGGTCCGGTCGCGGACCGCGGAGATCATCCGCCGGCTGGAGCAGGGCGACATGGCCGCCCATTCGGTGAACGAGAACGTCACCCGTGACGGCCGTACCCTCGTCTGCGAGTGGCACAACACGCCGCTGCGCAACGCCGCGGGCGCGGTGACCGGGATCCTGTGCATGGCGCAGGACGTCACCGAGCGCGCGCGGGCCGAGGAGGCGCTGCGGGCGAGCGAGGAGCGCTTCCGCGGCGCCTTCCAGGCGGCGGCCATCGGCTTCGCCCTGGTGGAGACCGACGGCCGCTTCCGCGCCGTCAACCGCTCGATGTGCGAGATGCTGGGCTACGGCGAGGCGGAGCTGCTCGCCATGACCTGGCGGGGCGTGACCCACCCGGACGACCTGGAGAGTGACGGCCTGCAGCGCGCCCGGCTGGTCGCGGGCGAGATCGACGGCTTCCACCTGGACAAGCGGTACCTCCACAAGCACGGAAACGTCGTCTGGGGGCAGCTCGCGGTGTCGCTGGTGCGTGACGCGGCGGGCGCGCCCGCCTACACCGTGGCGCAGGTGACCGACGTCACCGCGCGCCGGGAGGCCGAGCAGGCGCTGGCGCGGCACGCGGCCGACCTGGAGCGCTCCAACGCCGAGCTCCAGCAGTTCGCCTCCATCGTCTCGCACGACCTGCAGGAGCCGCTGCGGGTGGTGGCCAGCTACGTCCAGCTCCTGGCCGAGCGCTACCAGGGGGAGCTCGACGAGCGCGCCAGCCGCTGGATCGGCTTCACGGTGGGCGCGGTGGAGCGCATGCAGCGCCTGATCGCGGGGCTGCTCGCGCTGGCGCAGGTGCGCACGGACGGCGCCCAGCTCACCCCGACCTCGCTCGCGGCCGCCGTCGCCCGGGCTTGGGAGCACCTGGAGCCCCGGCACGACGGCAGCGGGGCGAGGCTCACGCACGGCCCGCTCCCCACCCTGGTCGCCGACTCCACCCAGCTCGAGCAGCTCTTCCAGAACCTGCTGGGCAACGCCATCAAGTACCGCCGCCCCGGCGTGCCGCCGCGCATCCACGTGTCGGCCGAGCGGCGGGCGGGGGAGTCGGGCGCGGAATGGGAGCTGGCGGTGCGCGACAACGGCATCGGGCTCGAGGTGGAGGACGCCGGCCGCATCTTCGAGATCTTCCAGCGGCTGCACCGCGACGACGAGTACGAGGGCGCGGGGATCGGGCTGGCGATCTGCAGGAAGATCGTGGAGCGCCACGGCGGCCGCATCCGGGTGGAGTCCCTCCCCGGCCAGGGTGCCGCCTTCCGCTTCACCCTCGCCGAGCGGAGCGCCTGATGCCCATCTCCCCGACCAGGCGTGCATCGCGCAAAACCTGAAGACGATGGCCGTTCGGCCTACGCGCGGCGTCGGGCAACCGGGAAGCGCAAGGTGGCGCTCGTCCGGTGCCGGGCCGCGTTCCGGCGGCGTAACGTTCGGCCCACCGTGCGTGGAGGCGGCCGCAACGGGACGCGTGCGTCCGTCGGACTCCAGGGAAGGGGGGACAGAATGCTCGCGCTCGTGACTCGCCGTGGAACCCTGTTCGTGTGGCCGCTCGTCCTGGCGCTCGCCGCCGGCCTCCAGGCCTGCAAAGACGAGCCCCGGCCCGACCGGGTGCCGGAGGTCGCCGCGGTGAAGCTGGACACGGGAAAGGCGGGAGTGGAGGTGAAGCTGCAGGAGGTCTATCCGCTCGGGCCCGAAGACGTGGGGAAGGTCATCTACGCCACGGGCTTCGTGGTGGGGAAGGTGATTCCCGCGGGGTTCTTCCTGAAGACCGAGGGCGACGACGTGATCTTCGTCGTCTGGCCGCAGCCGGTCGGCACCGGCCACGCCGTGCGGGTGGTGGGCCCGCTGCGCGCGGCCGTCGCCGCGGTCTTCGACGGGTGGAAGACCGACGCCCTGGCGGGAAAGATCGAGGCCCAGTGGAAGCTCGTCACCACGTACTACATCGAGGCCACGGCGGTGACGGAGTAGCCTGAATCCCGGGAAGACCTGATACGGTTCTGGCTGACCGACCGTGCATTCGACCAGCACGGTCAAACAGAATCTCTCACAGGGGACACAGGGGACACGGAGGAGCTGCACCGATTTCCTCCGTGTCCCCTGTGACCCCTGTGAGAGCCATTTCAGCTTCGGCGACCGGCGAATGCAGCAATCCGATGAGAAGCGGGTGACGCGTTCTTGTGCCGGGACCGATTCACCGTGGTGCACGCGGCGAGGGTCTACGCCCCCAGGATCCCCGCCTCGATGGCGAAGCGGACGTAGTCGGTGCGGTGCTCCAGCCCTAGCTTGTCGTGGATGCGCTGCTTGTACGCCGCCACCGTCTTGGTGCTGATGCGCAGCCGCCCCGCGACCTCAGCCCCGCTGTACCCCTGCGCCACCAGCTGGAGGACGGTCCGCTCGCGCTCGCTGAGCCCCTGGAAGCGGGCGCCGGCCGTGCGCGCCGCGCGCTGCGGGACCACCGCGGCGGCCAGCAGGCGGGCCGCCGCGGGGCGCACGTAGACGTCGCCCCCGGCCACCACCCGGATCGCCTCCACCAGCTCCTGCGTCGCCGCCTCCTTGGTCAGGTAGCCGTGGGCGCCCGCCTCCAGCAGCTCCAGCAGGCGCTCCTGCTCCGCGTGCATGGTGAGGATCAGCACGCGCACCGCCGGGAGCGCCGCGCGGATCTGCCGCAGCGCCCCCAGCCCGCCCCCCTCCGGCATGTCCAGGTCGAGCACCGCCACGTCGGGCGCCAGCCGCTGCGCCAGCGCCAGCGCCGACGCGCCGCTCCCGGCCTCGCCCACCACGTCGATCCCGGCGACTCCGCGCAGCACCAGGCGCAGCCCCTCGCGCACCAGCGCGTGGTCGTCGGCCAGGATCACCCGCACGGTCTCCGTGCCGGCGGGGACGCCGCGCCGCGCGTAGGGCGTGGCGGCGAAGCTCGCGCCGAGCTGCGCGAGCGCGCTGGGCGGGGCGTCGTCCCTCCGCGGCTTCCGCGTCATCATGGGTTCCCCGTCTCAGCCGGTCGTCGCTGGCTCCGCCGCCGGCACGGCCGCCGCCGGCAGGGTGAACCAGAAGGTGCTCCCCGTGCCCGGGGCGCTCTCCACCTGCAGGCGGGAGCCGTGCGCCTCGATCAGCCCGCGGGCGATCGCCAGCCCCAGGCCGGCGCCGCCCCGCTGGGTGCGGTCCGACCGCCAGAACCACTCGAAGACGTGCGCCAGCTCCTCCGGCGCGATCCCCGGCCCGGTGTCGCGCACCGTGAAGCACACCCCCTCCGCGGCGCCGCCCGCGGAGCGCCCGGTCCCCGGGTGCGGGAGGGCGGTCAGCGCCACCCGGCCGCCGGGGGGCGTGAACTTGATCGCGTTGCTCAGCAGGTTCGCGAGCACCTGCAGGAGCCGGCCGGGGTCGGCGTCGATCTCCGGGAGCCCGTCGCCGCATTCCACGGTGAGCTCCACCTCCTCCTCCTCGGCCGCCAGCACCGCGAACATCGCCTCCACCGCGCCGACCACCTCGGAGACGGCGGTGGGCCGCCGGTGCAGCGCCAGGCGGCCCGCGTCCAGGCTGGCGCGGTCCAGCAGGTCGCGCACGATCTGCTGCATCCACCCGGCGGCGCGCTGGATGATCCGCGCCATGTTGCGCATCCCCTCCGCCGGCTGCGGCGCCGGGTCCAGCAGCGCGGCCGCGCACGCCTGGATGGTGCCGAGCGGGTTCCCCAGGTCGTGCGAGACGATGCCGAAGGCCCGGTCGCGCGCCGCTACGGCGCGCTGCGCCCCGTGGAGGAGCCGCGCCCGCTCCAGCGCCACGCTCAGCCGGTCGGCGAGGGAGCGGGCGAACTCGGCCGCCAGCGTCCCGTCGGCGCGGGCGGGGCCGCTCGCGAGCACCACCACGCCGCGGCCGGGGCCGCCGGTGTGGATGGGGGTCGTGCTCCCCGTGGCCATTCCCAGCGAGTCCAGCAGGGGCCGGAGGGCGTCGTCGCGCGCGGGGCCATGCTGCGCCGCGAGCAACGGGTCGGACCGTCCCGGCCGCGGGTCGAGGAGCCCGCCGATGCGCGTGCGGAGCGCGGCACGGCGCCGGGGGTTCACGTGCTCCGCCACGGCGATCTCCGCCACCCCGTCGCCGCCGGAGAAGAGGAGGACGAAGCAGTCCGCCGCCTCGGGCACCACCAGCCGGGCCACGTCGCCCACCGCGCCCCCGGGGTCGTCGGAAGCGGCCAGCACGCGTGCGGCCTCGGCCAGCACGCGCCAGCGCCGGGCGTCGGTCTCCTGCGCGTGCATGGCGGCGTCCAGCTCGCGCAGCAGGCGCTGCCGCTCGCCGGCGTAGCGCAGGATTCGGCGCAGGGTGGCGCCGTCGGGCGGAGGCTTGAGCACGTAGTCCTGGGCGCCCGCGCGCAGCGCCCGGAGCGCCAGCGCCTCGTCGTCGGTGCCGGTGAGCACGATCACCGGCACTCCGGGCGCCCTGGCGCGCACCCGGTGGAACGCGCCCGGCCAGCGCGCGTCGGGGAGGGAGAGGTCCAGGATGACGACGTCCACCGGCGTGGACCGGAGCACGCCGGTGGCTTCGGCCGCGCTGGCTGCGTGCAGCAGGCGCACGGGTGCCTCGCCCTCCGCCTCCGCGGAGCCCAGGCGCACCGCCAGGAGCTCCGCGTCGGCGGGGTTGTCTTCGACCAGGAGCACCACGAGCTCGGCGGGGCTCGGCTCCGCGGTCATGTCGTCACCCCTTCCTCTCCCCCGGCTTCCGTCGGTCCCCGGTGCGCTCGGGCACGATCCCCGGTCCCGCCGCGTGGTCACGGCTGAGGCGGCAAGGCGGCGGCGCCGCACCAGAACTCGCAGATGGCGCGGACCACCGCGCGGAACTGGTGGAGCTGCGCCGGCTTCACCACGTACGCGTTCGCCCCCAGCTCGTACGTCCGCGTGCGGTCTTCCGGGAGCGCCGAGCCGGAGAGCACGACCACGGGGATCGCCCGGAGCGCCGGGTCGCGCTTGATCTCGGCGAGCACGCGGCGCCCGTCCACGCGTGGGAGGTCCAGGTCGAGGAGGACCAGGTCGGGCCGCCGCGGGCCGGCGTTCCCGTTCCCGTTCCTCAGGTACGCCAGCGCCTCGGCCCCGTCGGCTACGTGCCGGACGGAAAGCTCCGGGAACTCGGCGAGGGCGTCGCGGAGCAGCTCCGCGTCGGCGGTGCTGTCCTCCACGTGCAGGATCTCGGTCCGGCGGGCGCGCACCCGCCCGGTCAGCGGCGTCCCGGGCGTCATGGGCTCGCACGAAAAGTGGGTCACGGCGCGGCGCGAGGGTGTGGGTCGTCCCGCGGCCGGCCGCCAGGGGTGCATCCGCTCCCGCGGCAGGGGTCCCGACGCTCCTTCCGGCGAGGTGGCCGGGTTTCCGTCCGCGTCCTCCCACCACGCAGCGCGGGACCGGGCGGAATCTGGCTGCGCCCCCGGGCCGCCGCCATCGGAGAAAGTAGAAGGTGCCTGTCGGACAAACGGGAAGCGACCCGCGGGCGATCTGGACGGAGCCGCCGGGACCGCGGATCGGCAAGCCCTCGCCGGGAAGGTTCGCGGTCGCCCGACAGGCGCTTCCCCAGCGCCCGACGGCTCGCGGCAGCGCGTCGGCGCGACATTCGATGCAGCCGTCTCGCCCGCCCGACGGGGCGCCGACCGCGGTCCCAGGGCGCGCGAAACCGCTCGCGTCTACGGAGGAGGCACGCGATGGAGACCACTGCCAAGGAAGGGGCGCCGGTGGGGCTGCTCGTGCGGCTGGAGGCGAACGCCGGCCGGGCGGACGACGTGGAGGCCCTGCTCCACGGCGCGCTGGCGCTGGTCCGCGAAGAGCCCGCGACCACCGCCTGGTTCGCGGTCCGCGCGGGGCCCTCGACCTTCGCGATCTTCGCCACCTTCTCGGGAGAGGCGGGCCGTCAGGCGCACCTCGCGGGGCGCGCCGCCACGGCGTTGACGGAGAAGGCGCCGGAGCTCCTCGCGGAGCCACCGAGGGTCCAGCTCGTCGACGTCGTCGCGACGAAATGACACCATTTTCGGAGATCGTGGATCCAGGCAAACAGAATGGTTTCACACAGAGGAAGCAGAGGGACCAGAGGAACCAGCCGCAGTTCTCTGGTTCCTCTGGTCCCTCTGCGTGAGACTTCTTTTCAGTCTCTCCAGGAATGCACAACCAGTTGCCGAACGGGTGTGTTCACCCCGCCCGTCGCGCTCGGGGATTGCCCCGTCACGCGACCCACCGGCGCCCGAGGGCTCGCGGCGCCGGCCGCGCGGGCGTACGATGTCGGCCGATCGAAGCTGTGGCGAGGGATGGAGCCAGGTGTCCTCGCCGGCGGACGGTGGCGTGCGGATCCACGGAAGGTGGGGCCGGCCGCCCGGCCGCGCGTCGCGAATGGATGGCAAGTGTTTGCGGTGATTTGACTTCGGTGGTGCGCGGGGGAGGGGCGGCGCGCACCCTTCAAGACCGGTGCGGCACCGGGCTTGCACGGCCGTACGGCAAACCCACCATGCTCGTGTGGCAGCTTGCCCCTATTCGACGGGAGGATGACGAAGATGAACGTGATCGCGAACAGGCTCGCCGCCCTGGCGTGCGCGACGACCCTGGCGGCCGGCGGCCTGAGCGGCTGCGCCAGCATGAACAACACGCAGCGCGGCGGCGCGGCCGGCGCGGGCGTCGGCGGCGCCATCGGCGCGGTGATCGGGCACAACACCGGGAGCACGGCGCGCGGCGCCATCATCGGCGCGGTGCTGGGCGGCGCGGCCGGCGCGGTGATCGGCCACCAGATGGACCGCCAAGCCGAGGACCTGAACCACGACCTGGGCCAGAACGCCGAGGTCTCGCGCGTGGGCGAGGGGATCGCGGTGACCTTCGCGTCGGGGATCCTCTTCCCCTTCAACTCCTACGACGTGCTCCCGGCGGGCCGCGAGAACCTGCGCCAGCTCGCGCAGAGCCTGCAGCGCTACCCGGGCACCGAGGTGCTGATCGTGGGCCACACCGACAACCTGGGCTCGGACGCCTACAACCTGTCGCTCTCGCAGCGCCGCGCGGAGTCGGCCAAGAGCTACCTGGTGTCGATGGGCATCCCGTCGGACCGCATCCGCACCTCGGGGCGCGGCGAGTCGGAGCCGATCGCGTCGAACGAGACCGAGGCCGGGCGCCAGCAGAACCGGCGCGTGGAGGTCGCGATCTTCGCCAGCCAGCAGTACCGCGACCAGATCCTGCACGAGTACGGCCGCGGCGGCGCGCCGACCCCGTAACCGCGGGTCCGTCTCCAGACGAACGCGGGCTCGCCCCCGGCGCCGCACGGTGCCGGGGGCGAGGTTCGTCTGGCCAGCCGCTGCGGCAGCCGCACCGCGGCAGTGGCGGCACCCGCGGAACAGAGGGCGGCGACCTCCATCGGCGTGACGCTACCGCGCCCAACCCTCGTGGCGTTCGAAAGTAGTCTGCACGTCGGCATCCGCCGCAACCACGAGCGAAGCGAGCCCTCGATACCCTCTCCTGCAGTTCTATCCCATTGCGTCCCGTTGACATCCATCCCCCCGGTCCGTTCACTTGTCGCCCGCGACGGGCCGTTTCTCACCCCCCTCCGGGCACACGTGGTGAACGCAGCGCTGATGTACTCCCTCGCCGCGGCGGGGGCCAACCTGGCCGGCGGGCTGCTCATCACCGGGCACTCGCGCGCGGGGCGGCAGGCCCAGCGCCTGCTGATCGCCTTCGGCGCGGGGTTCATGCTCGCCACGGCGTTCATCGGCATGGTCCCCGAGGCCGTTCAGATGGGCGGCGAAGGCGCCGCGCTCGCCATCCTGGTGGGGTACCTGCTGGTGCACGTCACCCAGCATGCGCTCACGCCGCACTTCCACTTCGGCGAAGAGACGCACCAGGCCGAGATGGTGAACCCGTGGGTCGGCATCGCCGCGCTGCTGGGGCTGGTGCTGCACACCTTCTTCGACGGCGTGGCCATCGCCAGCGGCTTCTCGGTGAGCGCGTGGCTGGGGATGCTGGTGTTCATCGCCATCATCCTGCACAAGATCCCCGAGGGCGTCACCGTCGCCTCCATCATGCTCGCCAGCGGCAACTCGCGCCGGCGCGCGCTCCTGGCAGTCGGCGCGCTGGGGCTCTCCACCGTGCTGGGCGTGCTGCTCACCGAGCAGGTGGCGCCGCTCGCCAGGCACGGGCTGGCGATCAGCGCGGGCGTCACCATCTACGTGGCGGCGTCGAACCTGATCCCCGAGGTGCAGAAGGGGCGCAAGCTGGCACCGGCGCTCGCCGTCCTGGCCGGCGCGGCCCTCTTCTACCTCACCTTCCTGATGGTGAAGGGGTACGTGCAGTGAGCGACTTCTCCCTCTTCGGCGAAGGCCCGCCGCCGGACGCTGCCACCCCGTCGGCCGCGCCCGCGCCCGCCGCGGACGCGCCGCTGGCCGAGCGGATGCGCCCGCGCACGCTGGACGAGATGGTGGGCCAGCAGGAGCTCGTGGGGCCGGAGGGGACGCTGCGAAAGCTGCTGGCCTCGGGGCACCTCCCCAACCTCATCCTGCACGGGCCGCCGGGGAGCGGAAAGACCACGCTGGGGAGGATGGTGGCCACGGAGAGCGGGTCGACCTTCGTCCCCTTCAACGCCGTGAGCGAGGGCGTGCCACGGCTGCGCGAGGTGGTGAAGGAGGCCGAGGCGCGGCGGAAGGCGGGGCGGCGCACGCTCCTCTTCATCGACGAGATCCACCGGCTGAACAAGGGGCAGCAGGACTTCCTCCTCCCCTGGATCGAGTCGGGGCTGCTGACGCTGGTGGGCGCGACCACGGAGCATCCGGGTTTCGAGATCAACGCGGCGGTGCTCTCCCGCTCGCGCGTGCTGGTGCTGGCGCCGCTCGCGGAGGCGGACCTGCGCGCCGTGGTGCGCCGCGCGCTGGAGGACCCGGAGCGGGGCCTCGGTGGCGCCGTGGAGCTGGAGCCCGAGGCCGAGGACGTGCTGGTGCGCAACACCGGCGGCGACGCGCGCCAGGCGCTCACCGGGCTGGAGATCGCGGCGCGGCTGGTCGGCGGGCGCGGCACGGTGACGGCGGACGGGGTGCGCGAGGCGCTGCAGCAGCGCACCGCCCGCTACGACACCACGCTCGGCTACGAGATGCTGAGCGCCTTCCACAAGTCCTTGCGCAGCAGCTCGGGCTCGGGCGCGCTCTACTGGGCCATGCGCATGATCCAGAGCGGCGAGGACGCGAAGACCGTCTTCCGCCGCCTGGTCGCCGCAGCCTACGAGGACGTGGGGCTGGCGGACCCGCAGGCCGGGATCGTGGCGGTGCAGGCGATGCTCGCCTTCGAGCGGATGGGGATTCCCGAGGGGCTGCTCCCGCTCTACAACGCGATCCTCTACGTGGCCAACGCGCCCAAGAGCAACCGCGCGTACCTGGCCGGCGGCGCCGCCGCCGAGGCGGCTACGCGGCATCCCGACGCCCCCGTGCCGCTGCACCTGCGCAACGCGCCCACCTCGCTGATGAAGGAATGGGGCTACGGCGAGGGTTACCAGTACGCCCACAACTACGAGGGCGCCGTCGTCGACCAGCAGTGCCTCCCCGACGAGATCAAGGACCTGCGCTTCTACGAGCCCACCGACCGCGGCTACGAGGCCAAGATCGCCGCGAGGATGAAGGAGCGGGGAGACCCGGGATGATT